>NZ_JBLOUI010000058.1:0-11543 GCF_047807365.1 Peptacetobacter sp. AB800
GTAGTGTCTGTTTGGAGTTTCGTATTCAACGTGTGCAGTTGATATTGTGATTCCTCTTTCTCTTTCTTCTGGAGCTTTATCTATGTTAGCGAAATCTACTGCTTCTCCTAAATGATATCTGTCATATAATGTTTTTGTTATCGCTGCTGTTAATGTAGTTTTACCGTGGTCAACGTGTCCTATAGTACCTATATTAACATGAGGTTTATTTCTTTCAAATTTAGCTTTAGCCATTGTCTAAATTCCTCCCTTAATAATATTATTTTTTATTTATCTTATTGCAGTTGCAATATGTCTATGTTATGTATTTTACTATTAATCATTTACATTTTCAAGATGTTTCTCTAATTTTCTCTTCACTCTCTGCAATGCATTGTCAATAGATTTCGGTTCCTTACCTATTATATCGGCAATTTCTTGATATGATTTGCCGTTTAAGTACAATCCAAGAACCTCCTGCTCTAACTCACTAAGCAGTTTATTTATCTTATTCTCTATATTTTTTAACTCTTCCTTACTTATAATAAGCTCTTCCGGATTAGTAACCATACTAGCTGTAATTATATCAAGCAGAGTTCTTTCTGACTCTTCATCGTATATTGGTTTGCTCAATGATACATAAGTATTTAGCGGAATATGCTTTTGTCTGGTAGCAGTCTTTATAGCGGTTATTATCTGTCTAGTTATACAAACTTCAGCAAAAGATCTAAACGAATGAGCTTTTGTTTCATCAAAATCTCTTATAGCCTTATAAAGTCCGATCATACCCTCTTGTATTATATCTTCTCTATCTGCTCCTATTAGGAAATAAGACTTCGCTTTAACCCTAACAAAATTTTTGTATTTTGCCATTATGTACTCAAGAGCGATTCTATCCCCGTTAGCTGCTCTTTTAACTATTTCATATTCTTCCTTTTGTTGCTGATTTTCATTCTGTTCTACGTTTTTTTCTTCCACTAGCTCCATCCAATCTCCCCCAACAAATAATTATATTCAAAGGCATATATTATTTATTTCTTATTTATTCTCATTCTTTCTAACCTGTCCCAAACATCTCTGTTTTCATGGTTCAATCTATCACCTATAGTATTTCTCTGTATAGTTTTCTTATGACTGCTGTTTTTTTCTCCTATCTTCTCCTTAGACTTCATAACATCTAGCTGAAGTTCTCTAGCAGAAATTCTTGCAGCCCCCTTACCTAGTACAATCTGCTGCTCAGCGTAGTCACTTGTTGCAACCTTTAAGTCGATAAACTCCTTATTAGGTAGCTCAGCAATATACTTTTCTATATAACTATCCGCAGTCTGATGCTCCTTAGTAAACACTATCTGCACAGAGTCTGATCTTTTTTCCTCATACCCTGCAGAATTCTTTACATTATAAGCATCAAATACTATAGTCGTTTTGTATCCCATATACTTAGAAAACTCTATCATATAATCTATAAGCTTCTCTCTAGAGCTTTCAAGGTTTATCTTAGATAATTCATTCAAATCATCCCATGCGTTAATTATATTGTATCCATCAACTATAAGAATCTTTTTCTTTTTCTTCTTTTTAAACTTTGCAGCCATTATTTACCCGAAGTTCTCTGTCTAAACACCTCATAAAGCAGTATTCCACCTGCTACTGATGCATTTAAAGACGTTACATTACCTACCATAGGCATACTAACTACAAAATCACAGTTCTGTTTAACAAGTCTTGATATACCAAATCCTTCACTTCCTACTACTAATCCTAAAGGACCTGTTAAATCCTGTTTATAGAACACTTCTCCATCCATGTCTGCAGCTGCAATCCATAGACCTTCTTCTTTTAGCATCTTTATAGTATTTACAATATTAGTCACCTTACACACAGGAACATACTCTACTGCCCCAGCAGATGCTTTTGCAACTACAGGAGTTATATCTACTGATCTTCTCTTAGGAATTACAACAGCATGAGCACCTACTGCATCTGCTGTTCTTATTATAGAACCTAAATTGTGAGGATCTGTTATCTCATCTAATATGATGATAAATGGATCTTCTCCCTTTTCCTTAACTTCTCTTACTACATCTTCTATATCTTTATAGATATAATCACTTATAGTAGCTATAACACCCTGATGGGCGTGGCTAGTACTCATCTCATCTAGCTTATGTCTATCAACATACTGAATAACTATCTTCTTTTCCTTTGCCATAGCTATTATCTTCTTTATAGAACCTTCTTTTGAAGAATTAGATATAAGCAACTTTTCTATATGTCTATCGTTTTTTATCGCTTCTATTACCGGATTTCTTCCTTCTATTATAGCCATAATATTTTCCTTCCTATAAATTCTTAAATTTTTCTCTTATCTCAACAACCTTCCCACAAGTCATCTTTCCTTCTGGACAAGGTCCTTTCACACATTTTGGTCCACAGTTTCTAAACATTATAGGAGCTACTTTTTTCACTTCTTTAAGCATCTGTGTAGCCATTTCCCTTATTTCCCACTGAGCTCTTTCGCAGCATCTGTGGTCAAAGAAATTGTAAAGACTTCTAACATTCATAGTCATTACTATTTTTGTTTCACAAGCATTTGGGAAAACATATCTAGCATCTTCTATAGCTTTCTTTTCAGCTAATCTAGTTGCTTCTTTTTCTGATTTTCCTTCTTCCATAAATTCTTTTTTATGTTTTTCAGATAAGATATCTACTATTCTATCGTAGTCTTTCTGATCTCTTTCCATAGCTTCTACAAATATCTTTTTAGCTTCCTCAGATTTTTCTATCTCTGGTGGAATTATATATTCAAACTGATCTAGTTTTACATATCTCTGAGATTGCTGAGAATAACTAGCTATTCTGTGACGAACAATCTGATGAGAACATGCTCTAGATATTCCCTCTACTCCAAAAGTAAATGACACATGTTCAAGTGGAGATTCGTGTCCTATATCAGTTAACATTTTTAAAAAACTTTCTATCTTTTCATCTGTAAGATTTTCTTCTATTCCTTCAACACCAACTTTAGAGTAACAAAGCTTTGCAGCCATTGATACAACTTTCTCTGGGTCAGGTGTATGTGCAAGTAATTTAACTTTCATTTTATCACCCCTAAAATATAATAGTCCAATCTATATTATATCATTAAAATAATATTCTGTCGCAGTTTTTCTGAAAATATAAAACAAGAATAAAACACACAGAAAATAAAATATTCTGCCAAACAAAAAAAGGAACAAGATACTAATCACTATTTCTCTTGTTCCAATTTATTATTGTTTTATTTATTTATTTTTTCTTACTTTATTTATAATATCTATACTCACTATCTTTATACTCTGGATATTTTTCTAAAGTACACAAATCTTCTATATTTAATATATTTCCATATTTTTCATCCAACTGCTTTGCCATACAAGGTCCTTCGCAATAATAATCATCTGAATATGGTAGTAGATGAGCAGTTCCATATATGCCCATAATTCTTTTATCTTCTAGTTTTTCATACTCTTCAACAAAATTATTCACCATTATATTTTCTCTATAAGTTGTGGCATTTTCATCATCTTCATAATATTTCTTTCCTTGATTCATAGATTCAACAGCCTTATTATAATCATCAGTTCCAACTTTGTCATTTTCTTCTAAGTATTTTAAATATCTTTTACCACCTGTTTTGTATGTATGACCTAAATCAGTTCCGTAAAATACTGTTTCTGGATATTTTTCCTTTATTTCTTTAAAGAAGTTTATATTTTCTTCTGAATAGGCTAATGTCTTTTCATAATCTTTAAAAAGCTCATTTAAAATTTTATCATCGTCTGATTTCATCCACATATTTAAAAATTGAGCATCTACATACGAATATTCAATAAATAGATTTCTCATACCGTATTCTTTATAATATTTGCCCCATAGATCTGCTTCTATTTTCTTTATGCCGTTGTAATCATGTGTTTCACCATATAGAAGTATTCCTTCTTTGCTCTCTTTAGAAAAGTCTTTTAAATCTCTATAACTTATTTTAATTTCACCACCGTGATTTTTCCCTTTTACACTAACTTTAACCTCAGGAGGAACTTTTACATTAAATATATCCATCGATTCATTATCAATCAAATGGTCTGATACTGTTTGATCAAATAGTTTCTTACCATTCTTATCTTCTACTATTATGTTAACTTCTCCAAATTCAGATATTACGCTGATAAATAGGTTATCTCCCTTGCCACTCATGTCGGCTTTTTTTTCACCTCTGAAAAAATTATACTCGCAACTCCAAGAAGAGTTATTCTTTTCTTCAAGAGAATTAACTACTATTCCTTCATCAGTTTTGAATCTAAATAGCAAAAATACAAACAAAAGGATTACTGTGTATATTGTCATTAAAAGTGGTGATGTTAGTATGTCTTTTAAATTTCTTTTACGCATAGCTACCTCCTAAGGATTAATTTATACATTTTATGTTTATAAATTAACATATTTATTTCAAAGTTTCAATAAAAATGCCCAACTGGGCATTTTATAGCTCCAACTGGGCATTGTTTCAAATTTATTATAGGATATCTTCTTATATTACTTTTCTTTTCCACCTAATAAACTTCTTATTGCAACTTCTATAATGGCACCTACAACAGATAGTATTATAGCTAACATCCAAGTTTTAGCTATAAGAGCAAAACCAATACCTAATAATACAGATGAATTAGCATTTGATCCACTTCTTTGAGTTTTTCCATAAAAGAAAGGAAAATTACCCTTCCGCTCTACAAATACAAAAATTATTCCTAATACAGCAAAGACTATACCAACATAAAATACAATTGGACTATTTAAGTCTAAAGGACTATTATTCATAGTTGCTATCATATTTTTAGCAAAGTATAAAACTACTGTAGAAATAATTGCTACTAAAGCACTTAGATATGTTTTCTTATCTTTCATAATTCCTCATCCTTTCTTTGATATTTTTAATATTATAATAAACTATCTACAGTTATAATTTAATTTTTTATATTAGAGTTATTAAATATTTTTAATATTTAATCATAATTTAAGATTTTTTCAGAAAGATGGAAACTTTCTATCTTATCACTTTTTGTTGTTGCTTGTTTTGAACTTGTGCTACATTTACATAAACTTCCTGCTTGTGGGCATGTTACATACCGGCATTGTAGACCGCACGCTCCCTTAGTAGTTTCATTATCATTCATTATGTTCATATTTCTTTTACCTAACATAATATCTCATCTCCTAATAATTATATAACTGTAGATAGTTTTAAACTTATTTATTATTAATCATTTCTATTATTTTATTTACAGTCGAAAAACTGTAATTATCTATTTCTTTATCACTTATTGTTATATTGTATGCTTTCTCAATATCAAGTAAAACCAAAACCATTTCTCTCGCTGGTATGTTTAGTTTTTTACTGAATACTGGTAAATATTTTAAATCTTTATTTTCACAAAAATCTATATTTGTTCGATTTAATAAAATTTTATAAAGTAAATTCATATCTTTTTCCATAATATTCTCCTTACAAATTTACATCATCTTAATTTTACCGTAATGTTTTAGTTGTTTTATTACATTGTCCACAATTAAATTAATACTACTCTTATTATTTATAAAGAAGTTATTATTTTTAGTTAATTCTTCTACTTTATCCTTATTTACAGTCAAATATTTTAATTTATTCTTTATTTCGGATTCGCTCACATCAATCATTTCATTACATATATTGAAATAATCTATATAAATATTATATTTTTCAAGCATATACTCAAAATAAACTTTATAATTATAAATATCTGGGTAATAAGGAAAACTCATTATTGTACAATCTGGTGAAATAGATTTTGTTATTAATGTTATTTCTTCTCCAAAATCTTCAACGACTTTTCTGGAAAATGACATCGATCCTCCAGGTATTCCAACAATTATTACATCTGAATTTTCTTTAACTTCTAATTCTTTTATACAATGATTAATCGATAATATTTTCTCTTTATTTGAGATGTTTTTCTCAAACAGATTATAAAATGATTTAATTCCAAATAAATTTGATTCTAATCTCGACATCACTTGAGATACTTTATATCCTTTTTCTAAAAAAGATTTACGGATTTCAAATTCTATATTCATTTTATCCATATTATCATACTGACTTATAATGAAAATGATTGGTTTATCTATATCGAAAATTTCCAAATCATTGTGATTTTTAAAATCATCATATAAACTAAATTTAATTTCAAAATCCTTTATGAGTAATTTTTCATATTCACTTATTTTTCTAGTACATACAATTTCCTTTTTTTGTACTGCTGCTTCTTTTATTAAAGGTAAAATATTTTTCTCAAAATCTAAATTTTTATCAGAATTAACTATCCATAACAAATCACAATCCTTTATATCATCAATATAATTACAAGATACTTTATAATCGTGTACTAAATCTTTATTATATATTTTCCATCCTTTTGGAAAACATATTTTTTCTATTTTTATATCATCTTTCAATAAACATTCATTTTTCAATATAAATTCTGATCTTTTATCATAAGGAAACATCATCATTTTTTTCATAACAACACCCCTATTATTTTAATTTTTCAAGGTTATCTGTTTCAAAATCATATCCAATTTCTCTAAGAAATACATAATCTTTAAAATCTTCCTCTATGGATTTTCTTATACTAGGACATACATTTATTATAGATTGCTTATTCATTTCATCTGAATCATCTCTTTTTTCTACTCTTGCAATACAAATTGTGCAATAATCATAAGCCCAACAATTTTTACATTCTTCAGATGTAATATTTTCTAAATTTAACATATTATATATCTTTTCATAATCAAATCCTTCATCTATATTTCCGATACAATTAAAATCATATTTTTCACTCACTTTTTCACAAGGATAAAAATCACCTTTTACATTCATAAATAAACTTCTTGTTCCAGGAATACAAGGTCCACCATGATGAGTACATGAAGATATTCTATCTCTTCTTAGTTGTTGCTTTCCTAATCTATTTTGCCCAATCAATAAATTATCTTTTATTAAAAGAGGAGAAATACTATTCTTTTTTATTTTCCCAATTTTATACAAAAGCAGCTTAAAATATTCATACTCTTCATTTAATTTACATTCATCTGACATTATTATTTTATGTTTAACATTATTGTTAGATATAAAAGAATATAATATATCTATGTTACTAAATATTTTTTCTGTTTTAAAATAATCATTGACAGTTTTAAAATCTTCTCTTTGGTCTACAACTACATTTACTTGTATTTTACTTATCCAATCTGGGTATGTATCTTTTATATATTTTATATTTTCAATTACTTTTTTATGTGCTCCTTTTGCTCCATTTGCAAACACTCTATTTTTATCATGTATTTCTTCTGGTCCATCCATACTTATTAGTATAGAAAATTTATTTTCATACAAGAACTCTGCTATCTCAGGTGTCAAAAGGGTTAAATTTGTAGTCATATTAAAATGTACAGTACGACCTAAAGTTTCTTCTTTTATATATTCTACACATTGTTTTATTAATTTAAAATTTAAAAGCGGCTCTCCTCCATAAAATGCTATTAGTAACTCTTCTAAATCAGAAGAGTGATCTATTAAAAAATCTATACCTTTCTTTGCCATATCAAAAGTCATATTAGAGTTATTATGAGTTCTATTTTTATAACCCCCACTATATACACAATAGCTGCATTTCATATTACAATTTTGAGTAACTTGTAATACAATAGAGCTTACTCTATTTTCTAAGTACTCATTTATATAATCTGTTGCTGGGTGTTTAACTATTCTATCAGGCTTTCCTTTTAAGAAACCATTTCCCTCTAATAATTCTATTTCTTCTTTCAAATTCTCATCTATATCTACAAATTCATCTATATTATCTAGATAATTATATAAATTTTTACTTATCTTCAAAATAGCATCTGTATTTACATCATATAAATAGTTTCCAATCGAAGTTTTAAACAAGTGTATAAATGGTTTTGTTTTCATATTATCTCACCTCTAATATTTAATTCTGCATTAATTAAGTTTTTATACTCTCCATTTATATTCATTAGATTTTCTTTATTTCCAACTTCAACAATTTTCCCATTTTTAAGAACGATTATTTTATTTGTTAAGTTTTCAATACTAGATATCTTGTGCGTTATTATCAGTCCTATTTTTTCTTCAAATAGCTTTTTATATATATTTAACATCTCATTTTCAGAACATACATCTAATGATGAATCAGGTTCATCTAATGCTACTAAATCACTATCTTTTATTAATGCTCTTGCTATTGATAATTTTTGCCATTCTCCACCAGATATTTCTCCTTCTCCAAACCAATTTCCAATTATAGTATCTACTCCATCACCTCTTTGTAATAAATTTACTAATCCAACTTTCTTTAATATTAATTCTATTTCTTTAGTGTTGTTAATTTTTTTCAAGTTTCCATAAGAAATATTTTCTCTTATACTCGTTTCATATCTCATAAAATCTTGAAAAACAGCACTTATATTTTTAAAATAACTTTCTCTATCTATATTTTTAAAATTAATCCCATTAATATAGATTTCGCCTTCATAATCAGTATAAAATCCAAGTATAATCTTCATAAGAGTACTCTTTCCAGATCCATTTCTTCCAACTATACCTATAATATCTCCTTTTTGAATTTCTAAATTTATATTTTCTATTGAGAATGTATGATTTTCTTTGTATTTATAAGATACGTCGACAAGTTTAATATTTCTTATTTCTTCAATAGTTATATTTCTTTCATTGTTTAATATTTCTAGTTTATCATTATGTAAATCTAAAAATTCATATATAAGATTTATATTAAGAGATAGCTTTGAATTTGTATTTAGTGAAAAGAAAAATAAACTTATACTATCTTTTATATTTTCAATACATCTTATATATGCTGTTATATCTCCTATCTTTAATGTTCCAGCTATTCCTAACTTTATTATGTAACAATATATTATTAATGAATTAAACTGGTCTAAAAAATCTGTGCCAAGCATATACCTAAAATTTTTATTTTGAATTTTAAAATCCTGATTAATTATAAACTCAGAAATTTTATTAAACTCATCTAAAAATTTTTCCCCTAAATTATAAATTTTCATTTCTTTAAAAGCATTTCCCATTGACATTATGTACTTTAAATACCATTTTTTTCTTTCTTTTTCGGTTCTAGAAATACTTACATTATATTGCTCATTTATTATTATCATTGAAAAATAATATTCTAAAATAGGAGTTATTAAAATAATAATTAAAATCCAAGTTTTAAAAAATGATAACATCATAAATGAGGATATCACTGTAATAAAGCTTTTTAAAATATCAAACCAACCTTTAATATATGATATTATACTTTCTCCACCCTGTGATTGTGCTCTATTTATAATATTATATGTTTCTAAATTTTCATAATCCGATAAATTTAAACTATTAGTTTTTTCCAAAATCAAAATATCTATTCTTTTTTCAAATTTTTTAGTTATTTTTATTGAATATAAATTGTATACTCGTTCAAATAAAATATTTACTATTGCTAATACAAAATAGATAGCTAAGTAATTCCAAACAATATCTTTCTTATCTTGTACCGCATTTAATATTTGTTGTAAAAAATATAAACTTATTGGAGTATATATTCCTTGAATAATCATAGATGTTACACTTATTGGTACATAACATTTACTCAAAGAATTAATGAGTTTTATACCTCTATAAAAACATTTCACATCTGTTTTTTTAATATTTATCCCTTCCTTAATATAAAATACTTATATCAACTTAAATTTCTCTATTCCTTTTGGTATTTTCGGCTGATTAGCCATCCATGCCGATGTTGTATTTGCAGATAAAAACAACATACATATAGCTAACGAACCTGTACTTTTTAATATCACATTTAATATTTTCTTCATCTTCTACCTCCAAACTCTTGCTTAATAATTCCCATTATCAGCATAATAAATATACATATAATAGATGATGCTACATAATATATAAATTTATATGCGTTGTTATATCTTATTCCTATCCATACTAAAAATACAACAATACTTGCTAAAACTACCGCTACTCTCTTGAATATTTTTAACTCTTTTTTACTTAAAGGATTATTTCTATGTTCTAATGGAGCTAAAAAACAAATCCCTATATAACTCATTATCATCTCAAACAAAATTAAATAATCTAACTTATAGTAAAAAACAAATTCAACAAAGCATATATTAACTATATAAAGTAGCATAAATGCTAATAAGCATCTTTTGTAATTATCTGCGTGATAACCACCTGTAAATTGCCTAATTGGACAATAACATAATAAGAATAGTACTGTTTCCTTAAATATATTTAACGAATAAGCTATAATCAATATTGCTGATATATTAACTAAAAAAGCTATTAATATACTAAATGCGTATGAGTATAATTCGCTTTCTTTTTCTTCTATTGCCTTATTAGAAATTAAAAAAGATGTTATCTTGTTAGCAATGGATTCGACCATTTTAGTCCACCTCCATATCTTTTATGCTTACAAAATAACATCTTTTTTCTGAATATTCAACGATTTATCCCCAACTGGTCGTTTTAGAGCTCCAACTGGTATTAATTTATTTTTATAGGTATATAAATTATCATTACAAACCTATTTTCTTCTATCTTTATTTCTACATTTCCATTATATTTTTCTACTGAGTTTCTTATGCTGCTTATACCAATACCATGTAAAAAGCTATCCTTTTTATCTGTAACTATATTATCTTTATCTATATTAATAGGATTTACTTTTGTATTTTCACACCTTATCACAAAATACTTATTTACAATTGTACCTCTTAATTTTATCTTTCTTTTTATATCAGAGCTTTCTATCTTTTTACAAGCTTCTATCGCATTGTCTAGTATATTTGAGAATATGCTGCAAAGATCTGTTGCTTCAACAAAGCTACATTTTTCAAAGTTTAAATCAACTTCAAACTCAATATTATTCTTTTCACATATAGATTTTTCCTCTTCTAATATAACATCCAAAATCATATTTTTTGTACTAAATGTATTTCCACAAGATTTTATTTTATCTTCTATGTCTTTAATATAACTGTTAGTAGTTTCATTGTTTTCATACATATTTTTTATACATAATATATGATTGTTCATATCGTGATAAAGGCTTCTTGTTTTTTCTTGAGATTCTTGGATTCTAGAATAATATTTATACTGCATATCCATCTTTTCCTTTATAATTTCATTTTCTGCTTCTAGTTTACTTTCATTCATTAATCTACCTACAACTTTAATTATTGAAATATTTGAAAATAAAAAAACAATGGATAAAACGATTATAAGGATATGCTCTATATGGCTTGTATTTTTATCCGGCGAATTGTCAAGCTAAGTGCAACAGTTTATCATAAAATATCTCGAAGGGTGTTTTAAACCCTAAACATTTTCTTGGTCTAGTATTTAGTTTATACTCAACTAACTGAAC
>NZ_JBLOUI010000059.1:0-9706 GCF_047807365.1 Peptacetobacter sp. AB800
TCGCCTATGCTTCGCAGCATAAACCTTGCAAGTCACTATCAAGTTCATTGGTAGCTACGCCTTTTATGGACTTTCACCACAGATTAATAGCATGCCCGTCATACCAAAAAGAGAGACAATCTTTTAAATCGTCCCTCTTCTACACTTACTACCTAATATAACTCTCTATAAATCTCCATCATCTCTTCAATGTCAAACTTCACATAACTCTGGTTCAACAGACGCTGCTGACTCTTCTCAACACTAACAGCAAAACTCTCTATCTCATCTTCCTTCATACCATACTCTCTAAGAGGCTTTCTAACAATAACCTTTCCAAGTAGCTTTTCAATCTCAGGATAAACATCATCTGGATCGCATCCCATAACTCCACCTAAAAACTCATTAAGCTCTGTAATAAATCCTGTTGGATTTGCAGCCTGATAATGCTTAAACACTGCTGTCAAGAACTGATAATTAGCCTCTCCATGTGTAACATGGTACACTCCACTTAAAGGATAGCTCATCGCATGCACTGCCCCTGTTCCAGCATTAGCAAAAGATATACCTGCTAAGTTAGAAGCAACTAAAAATTCTTCTAATAAATTAAATCTATACTCAGGTCCATTTTCTGTAATAAGTTTGAAACCTTTTAAAAGCATCTCCATTGCTTTAGTTGCAAACATTCTTGTATATAAATTGGCTTTTGGTGAAACATAACTTTCAATAGCATGGATCAATGCATCAATTGCACTAGTTGCAAAGAAATCATAAGAAAGCTCAGTTAAAAGCTCTGGTATTATTATTGCATAATCTGGGAATATTGATGGATCTGCAAGACCTATTTTTGTACCTATTTCAACAAATTCAGCTATAGATACACTGCTAACTTCACTTCCTGCACCACAAGTAGTTGGAACTGCTATTATAGGTAGTTCCTTTTCTAGTGGTATTTTTCTCTGATAGTAGTCTGCTGCATCTCCATTTCCAGCTAAAACAAGTATTTTAGCCATATCTATAACTGCTCCACCACCGATTGCTATTACACGATTGCATCCAGATTTTCTAAAATCCTCTAAAAGAGCATTTACCATTACATCTGTAGGCTCACCTTTTCCATAATCGCTCTTAAAGAATACCTTTGCTTTAAGTCCCATATCTGAAAAGTATTTATTATAAATTGTCTTTGTAGCTAAAATAAAGTCAATTTCTCCTATCTCAAACTCACTAACAAACTCTTCACAGCTTTTATACTGATTTACCTGAGTTATATTTTGAAACATTTTCATAATATAATTTCTCCCCCTCTAATACTATCCTTTTTATTTATAATTATTTTTATAGTTTTCTTAAACTATTTATATATCCATTTCATTTAATATTCTTTTTAATTCTCTTAATTCATCAGCTGATAGAGTAACTCCTTTACCCATCTTCTCATGTCCTGGTGCCCAATCTCTTATATCATATTTTGGTGCTCTATCATTCCAACTTATTAGATTTATCTCCTTAGTCCATCCAGAACTATTTTCTGAAACAACTCCAACCTCTTTAACTATATCGTATTTTATACCTGCCATATAAATCACCCTTTCAAAATTAATATCTAAATAGATTATACTACAATTCCACAAACTTTATAGAAGTTATATTTACAATAACATTATTTATCTATTTATAATAAATATATTTAACCAATAGTTAAATTTTTTGATTAAAAGTTGAAAATAGCTCCATTGTCCCCAGCTAACACTTTTGATATCATAATCTTAATAGGAAATATATTTCATATTAAAAGTACAAATCTTCACATAACAAAGGACGTGACTTTATGAACATAAATCAAATAATAAAAGAAAAAAGAAAATCTCTTTCTCTAACTCAAGAACAACTTGCTAACCAGCTTGGTGTATCTACTCCAGCCGTTAGTAAATGGGAAAGTGGAGCTTCTTACCCAGATATAACAATACTTCCAAATCTTGCAAAAATATTAAAAACAGATATAAACACTTTACTATCATTCCAATCAGATTTATCCGATGAAGAAATAAATAATCGGATAAAAGATTTATCAAGCTTTGCACTTAATCACACTATAGATGAAATATTTGAAAAAGCAATGGATATAATTTCAGAATATCCAAACTGCTACAAACTAATACTAAACGTAGCTTTATCTTTAGATGGGTTTGCAATATTTAAAGTAGGAAACTCTGATTTAGATAAGCTTGAAAAATTATCACTAAAAGTAGAAGAATTGTATCGAAAAATTATGGACTCTACAGATGTAAATATAAAAAGTCTTGCTCGGCAACAGTTAATATTTAGAGAAGTTAATAGAAAAAATTTTGATAAAGCAGAAGAACTTTTAGAAACCATTCCTGATAAACTAATGGTTGATAAATCAGAACTTAAAACCAGAGTGGAATTCACTAAAGGTAACTTAAACGAAGCTAAAAAGGCTGCTCAAGAAAAATTGTACGAACTTACTTCAGATGTAAATTCTCAATTATTACTTCTTTTAGATATCGAACTCGATCAAGGAAATATAGAAACAGCTAAATATATTACTGACGTATCTTGCAATCTATGCAAAACACTAGATATTTGGGAATATACAGCAAACTTAGGTAAATTCCAATTCTACATTAAAACTAAAAATGCTGATGCTTTTGTAGAAACACTTTCAGCACTTATAGAAACATATGGTGATATATTTAAACAAAACGACTCTCCTCTATATAGTGAAATTAACCTGGTTAAAGATAACTATGATGATAATTTTACTAATAATTTTATAGACACATTTATGTCTACTATAATAAAATCTCTTGAAACAGATGATGAGCTTGACTTTGTGAAAGATAATCCAAAATTCAAAGAAATCATAGCATCAGCTATAAAAAAATCGAATAGATAACTTTATAAAAATAGGCTCCTGTTTTCCTCAAACAACTGATACAGTAGTCTATTTTTTTATCCAAAAATTTTTATACCAAAATATAATTGATATATTTTTAATTTTCTAAAAATATAATGACTATCTCAAGAAAACGATATATAATATAAGAAGATAACATAATAAAATAAATCGAAAAATAATATTTTTTTATAAAAACAAAAAAGTTTGTTAAATTTATTCATATTGTTAAAAGAAAAACAACTGTATGTATTAAACTATTAATTTATATTTTTAGGAGGATGAAAATATGGGACTAATTGCAAATTATCAAGAAATTAATACAGAAGACCTTGATAGAATTGTTGAAACTATCGAATCTGAAACTGAAATCAACTTATATAGAGAACTAGATAATTTAGCTAATAACGAAGAATTAAATCAATATAATATGGATAAAATGTGGGATTCTTTAAACTTCTTAATAACAGAGGAAACTCATGAGGACTTATCTTTTAAAAGTTTAATAACAGATGCTATTTTTGGTAGTTGCCAATTTCCAGATGATATGGTAGATATTTATCTTGCATTTGTAGCGCCAGATGGTGTATGTGATGTTGCTGATGCACTAAATGACATAGATATAGATGAGTATCTTGACGGATTTGATATGAAAAAATTTGCTACACACAGTGTGTATCCTAATATTTGGGATCACGAGGATGAAAAAGAATTAATCAAATCAGATTTAAAAACTTGTTTTGAAGATCTTAAAGAATTCTACACTGAAACGGCTAAAAACGGAAACTGTGCTCTTGTATTCATAGGATAATATTAAAATTCTTTTAAAATCAAGATGATTTTTAACATCAAAAAAGACGGTGAATTTTTTCAACCGTCTTTTTTATATATATTTATTCTTCAATTTTTTCGCTCATTATTCCAAGCTCATCGATTTTCTTTTTAATTTCTTTTAAATCCTCAAAAGCTGTTCTTTTCTTTGCTGCATCTCTAAGTAAAGCTGATGGATGGTATGTTGCTATCATCCAACAATTCTTTTTCTTGTACCAAATACCATGCTCTTTAGTTATTCTAAACTTAGAATCTATAATAGACTGAGCTGCTATTCTTCCTAAACATACTATAATCTGTGGTTTTATTAGAGCAAACTGGTATCTTAAATACTCTATACAGCAATTTTTTTCGTCTGGCTCTGGATCTCTATTACCAGGTGGTCTACATTTCACAACATTTGCAATATAAACATCGTTTCTACTAAGGTCTATACAAGCAAGCATCTTATCTAGTAGCTGTCCAGCTGGTCCAACAAAAGGTACTCCAGAAAGGTCTTCCTTTTCACCAGGCCCCTCTCCAATAAGAAGTATCTTTGCCTTTCTATTTCCTCCACCTACAACTACATTTGTCCTGTTTTCAGCAAGTCTACATCTATTACAGGTTTTGCAAGCAGATTCTAGTATTTCCCATGAAAACATACCTATCACCTAGCCTAATTTAAATTAATAAATTTATCATTATTTATGGTCGTGTCCACAATCACAGTCGTGGTCATGGCATCCACAGTCACAATCAGCTGCGTGTTCTGCTTCATGAGCTTTTACTTCTTCTTCCATAGCTTTAAATTCCTGTACCATAACTTCGTATTCAGGTAAATCTTTTTCTTCGTTTTCTTCACCTCTCCAGTCAGCGTACATCATCTGATCTCCATTAGTTAAAACTACTCTTCCTGATAAAGTTACATCATCTATTTCTTCAAGTCTTTCTATGTGTTTTTCAAGAGCATCCCCTTCCATTGGAGTATCTTCATCTAAACACTGAACTACCATTACTGGAGCATAGTATCCTTCTTCATCTACAACGTTAACTAAAACGTCTATTTCACCTTCCATACCTTCTGCAAATTCAGCTAGTGGCACATTAGTATCTATCATATCTAGTGGCACATATAAATTTTCTGTTAAGTATTTTATTACTCTATCCTGAACTAATTCTTTTGACATTTTTTATTCCTCCTAAAAGTTTTTAAATTATTTTAATTTCATATAATTATTTTACCACATTCTCTTTATACTTAACATTTTTATTTATACATTCAAATATTTTTTCTTCTTTTAAATTTTATTATTTTTATTGAATTAAAAACTCTTTTTATTATCATAATAATAGTATAACAATCTTTTTTTAATGAATAATTTGTAACTTATTTATTCATTTTCTTTACAATTCACTATTCTTTTGTAACCTAAATAACATAATTGTAATCGCATTATTTCAAAAAATAGTGTATATTAAGTATAGTGAATGTGCAGTGTAGCTCACTGCAAATTTATTTTTAGGAGGTTTAATATGAAGATTAAACAGAAATTATCTGCAATAGCACTTTCAGCTACAATGATACTAAGCAGTCTTTCTATAGCTTTTGCAGATGGATCAAAAGTCGTTACTATTGGAGCCGACTTAAATGCTCAGCAGAAACAGATGATGCTAGATTATTTCGGAGTTTCTGAAAATGAAGCAATGATTATAAACGTAACAAACGCAGAAGAAAGAAAATATCTTCAAGGCGTGGCAACTGATGCTCAGTTAGGTAGAAGAACTATCTCTTGTGCTTATGTTGAGCCAACTTCTGGAAAAGATGGTATCAATGTAAAAACAGCTAACCTTACTTGGGTTACAAGCTCAATGATAGCTTCAACACTTACTACTGCAGGTCTTACAAGTGCCAATGTAATAGCTGCTGCACCGTATGCAGTTAGTGGTACTGGAGCATTAACAGGTGTTATAAAAGCATTTGAAGATGCTTCTGGAGAAAAACTAGATGAAACTAAAAAAGAACTTGCCAATGAAGAGCTTGTTACTACTGGTGATTTAGGTGATGAAATCGGTCAGGATAAAGCTGCTGGTGTTGTAAACGACGTTAAAAATGAGGTAATAAAAGAAGGAACTAGCGATACTACTCAGATTGCTGACATAATAAACAACGTTACTAATAACTACAACGTAACTCTTACACCAGAACAGATTCGGGCACTTACATCTTTAATGGAAAAAATAGGTGCTCAGAACTACAACTACAACGATATAAAAGTTACATTAGAAAATGTTAAATTCAATATAAACGAAAATCTATCAGCTATAGGTGAAAATGTAGACACAGTTGGTTTATTTGAAAAAATAAAACATTGGTTTGCTAACCTAGGTGGTGGAGCTGACACTGGTATATTAGAACAGACTGATGAATCAGCTCTTGGATCTGATGCTGTTGTAAATGCTACTCAGGACAAAGTTGAAGAAGCTGCAAATGCTGCACTTGATAAGGCTGGAGATTTAGCTAGTCAAGCTGCTGACAAAGCTGGAGAAGCCGCTAGTCAAGCCGCAGATAAAGCAAAAGAAGCTTATGATAAAGCTGAAGAACAGGGATTATTTGACAAAATAAGAGCTTGGTTCGAAAATGTTTTAAGTGGATTTGGTAACTAATACACAGCTTTTCTAACTTGTAACTAAAGGACTATAATATGAAAAACAAATTTAAAAAAACTATCGCACTTTTAGGTGCATTTACTATAGCACTACTTGCTCTTGTAGGTTGTGCTTCAAACAAAGATATAATGTATTCTAATATGCAGGATACAAAATCAAGAGAAGAAGTATTCTCAGAACTAAAAAAACATGATGTATCAGAAAATCAGATAAATAAATTAAATGAATGGATGGACGACTTTAATTCTTATGTAAAAGATGGTCAATTATCTAATGGCTTCAAGAAAATGGATGGAGATTTAGTCGATTACTCTACTCTTGAGCTTAAAGACATGCCTTCATACTATGTGAATTGTAGATTAACGTCATTTATGATTATGAAAAACGCACTAACTACAAACTGTAAACCAGATGATTCTGATACATACTTAATGCTAGATTTAGATGCTATAGACACTGATAAGCCAATTTCTATGACTGATCAGGAAAAGCTAAATTACACTACTCTATTTAACTGGATTCCTCTTGATGATGCAAAAACATTAGAACAGCACGAGGAAAAAATAGAAACAGCGTTAAAGGATAGGGATATTAAAATAGACGAATCTAAAGGATTATCTATTATAAATATCTACGTTCACTCTACCTTTGACAATGTTCGTTTTGTAGGTCACACTGGTGTACTTATAGATACCAACGACGGACTTTTATTCGTCGAAAAATACGGACCAGATACTCCATTCCAGGCTACAAAATTCCACAATAGAGAAGAATTAAAAAAATACTTATTAGCTAGACCTGACTTATACGGTGAAAAAGACGAAGTAGCTCCAATAATAACAGAAAACAATAAAGTAATATAAAAATAAAGGGATGTTGTAATTTATGATTTCAACATCCCTTTGTTATATCAAATTTCATTCATAGGTAAATAAATACTAACTACAAATTTTTCTTCTTCCTCTTTTATTCTAATATCCCCCTCATACTTATTTATAGAAGATTTTATACTTTCTATCCCTATCCCATGATAAAACTTATCCTTCTTAGATGTAATAAATCCACCTTTACTATCTCTACTAGAATGAATATTTTTAGACTTACTATTCTCACACCTTATAACAAAATATCCATTTATCCTAGCTGTTCTCAAAGTGATATATCTCTTTTCATTATCTTCTATCTTAACACACGCTTCTATAGCATTATCAATCAAATTCGAAAAAATACTACTTATATCAATCATCTCAATAAAAGCACATTTTCTAAAATCTATAAGTGTGTTAAACTCTATCTCATTTTTCAGACATTCTTTATCTTTTTCAAACAAAATAATATCTAATAGCGTATTTCCTGTGTTATACACACATCTATTTTCCTGCACTTCTTTTTCTATACTATCTATATATTCGTCTATCTCTGTACCATTATTTTTCATAGATTTTATATTTTTTATATGGTTGTTCATATCGTGATATACCTGTCTCATTTTTTTCTGGTTTTCTTCCATATCTAAGTAGTATTTATATTGCATTTTTAATTTCTCGTTCACAATCTGCATTTTAGCATTTTCTTTTTCTGATTTCACATAATTTACAAATATAAATATCAAAATCATATTTATTATTACTAAAATATACGGAAATACGGAATCTATAAAACCAGATAAATTTATAGTAGCCCACATTTTATCGTATTTGATATTATTTTTCATTACTATTTTATATAAATCTTCAATTTTACTTGAAAACGCATTTAAAAAAATGACAATTAAAATATTTGTTATTACAGCCATTGATATATATATCTTATATTTATTTTTGTTATAAAACTTATTCAATCTATTGTAAAAAATAACACATATTAAAATAATTGTTGAACTAATTATTAAATCTAAAAAACATATAATACAAACTCTAAATTCAAATATAGTAGAAATAATCCAGTAAATAGAAGCTTCTAATAAAATATACACTAAACTATATATAAAAGAATTTATCACTGTATCTCTAAAATTTAGATTATAAATAAATCTACAAATTAAAGTTAACATAATTATAATAGCTGTTAAAATTTGAATCTCCACAACACCAAAAGGAAAACCTATAAACAATATTATTGCAGCTGTTAAAATATATGTTACTATATTGCCAAAGTCTTTTCCAAAATATGAGCTATATTTCTTTTTTCTCATAAACATAATAAAACTAACTACAAATAATATCATATTTGTAGATGATAAAATTCTGTATATACTATACTCTTCTAACATAACTTATCCTCTATCATCTCAAAGAATCTATCTTTTATTTCTTTATATTTATTCCTACTCAAAGGAACCTCTTCATCATTTACGAGAATAGAAGTATATCTTTTTATACTTTTTATATATTCTAAATTCACAAGATAGCTTTTGTGGCATCTAACAAACATATCACTATTTATCTCAGTTTCAAAATTACTCATAGTCCCCTTTGTCCTATACGTATCTTTCAACGTATGAACAGTTATATCATTTCCCTGAATTTCAATATACATTATATCTTTCAAACTAATCTTTATCCTCGTATCGCCTTCTTTTATCACTATACTTCTTTTAACGAAATTTCTATCATTCAAACAGTTTATTAAACTAGTCCTCAAATTTTCATCTTTAACAGGTTTCAACAGATATCTATATGCATTAACCTCATATCCCTCCAAAGCATATTCTACAAATGAAGTAATAAAAATTATCTCTACATTATCATCGAACTCTCTAATCTTTCTAGCAGTTTCCATTCCATCTAAACCGTCCATCTGTATATCTAATAGAATAATATCAGTATATTTATCATACCCTTCTAGCAAATCATCTCCAGAATTATATACTTTTATTTCATATTCTATATCCAAATCATCTAAAATCTCTACAACTTTATCTTTTACAAACTCTTGATCATTCTTATCATTCTCACAAATTACTATATTAACCAACTTATCCTCCATAACTTTCTATAATAATCTTTAACTTAATCTTAGACTACACATTTACTTATGTCAATTGAAGAAAAAACTACATCAAACATTATCAAAATACTTATTCTAGCTATTCTATCCCTTTTATCTAGCTATATATAACTAATAAAAATCTGTTACATAAAAAAATAAAGGGGATAACATATTGACTAACTTCAATATATCATCCCTCTTTTTACCCTTGAATTTATAATCTAAGTGCAACAAAAAAAGAACTCATATCATTTTCTTGGTATAATATTCATGCCAACAAAAATTAAAACCAAGGAGAAAATGATATGAGTCTATATAACCATCTTACAATAAATGAGC
>NZ_JBLOUI010000060.1:0-9493 GCF_047807365.1 Peptacetobacter sp. AB800
TTTGTTAGGTTTATTTGTTGTGCAATTTTTTAAAATTTTTGAAATCAAGTTTAACCCATCGATTTATTTTTTGTTTCGAGAGTATTTTTTTCATATCAAGTTAACAAAACCTAGTTTTCTTATAAAAATAATAGCAAAATATATGAGTTTTACGCAACCAATAAAGGTTGGCAATTTGTCAATTAGAGTTAACACTGGCTAAATTTCAATGGTTTATGCATATAAGAATATAAGATATAAAAAAATACCCTCATTTTTAAATTTAAGGGTATTTTAAAATAAATTTATTTGTATTTTTTATCTTATTTCAATAAGTCTATATTACCTGACTTTATATTGTGTATATTTTCTTTAATCTTATAATAATCCCAATCCCACCATTTTAGATGTAATAGTTTTGAAATTTTTTCATCATCAAATCTTTTTCTAATTACTCTAGCAGGTATACCACCAACAATAGTATATGGTGCTACGTCTTTAGTTACAACGGCTCGGCTACCAATAATAGCACCATCGCCAATAGTAACACCAGATAAAATAACAGCTTCGTATCCAATCCAAACATCGTTACCAATCTTGATATCGCCTTTATTATCCCAAGATGATTTAACATCTTTTATATCCAAGTCCCATTCTTCAAAGAATAATGGGAATGTATAATTAGATAGAGATTTCATTGAATGATTGGCACAGTTAAAAATAAATTTTGCACCACAAGCTATTGAACAGAATTTTCCAATAAATAGTTTATCATTATTTATAGGGTAATGGTATAAAACATTATTTTTCTCGAAATCTTTTGGATTATTTACAAAATCATTGTATATAGTAAAATCTCCAACCTCTATATTTGGATTAGTAATTACATTTTTTAAGTATATAGTTTGATTGTCCCCAGAACGAGGATATATTTTTTCTCCCGGAATAGTCATTTTAGTTTCTCCTTTTATATGTAGTATTATTATTTATTAAGCTATTCCGGCTAATACAATACAACGTTTCATAACCTTTCACTTCCTTTTGAAAATATAAATTTTCTTATAAATATTATATTATCTGTAACTAAAAATTACAAATTTTAAAATTTAAAAACTATTAAATGAAAGAATTTATTGTTATAATAAAAATATAGGATGTATGTAAGATGATTTTATTTTATAAAGTTTATTATTATAATGAATATAAATTTCAGCCTACATTCTAAGTTAAGGAAATAGAAATGAATTGTTAGCTATATTTAGCTGATAGATAAGGAGGATTATTTTGAAAGAGATAGTAATAAAACTGACAAGAGATACATTTGATTATAAGTTTAAGCAGTATGAAGGGAAGTTTTTCCATGCAACTATAGATGAAAATAGTGAGATAGTGAAGTATAAGTTGACTGCTGATGAGGCTGGTAAAGAACTGAAGGAGTTTGGGAATACACATATAAAAGATGAGAACTTTTTATTTATTCCGCAGCTAGATATTTATATCGATTTAAAGAAAATGAAATAATTTGAAGGGAGAAGTCCAATGATAAATGTAATGATGGTTTGCCATGGAAATATATGTCGTTCAACTATGGCAGAATTTGTTTTAAAGGATATGGTAGAAAAAGAAGGATTAGCAGATAAATTCCACATAGAATCTTCAGCGACAAGCAGAGAAGAAATTGGAAATCCAGTACACCATGGAACAAGAAAAAAACTAGCAGAAGTTGGGATATCAACTGCTGGAAAATATGCAAGACAGATAACAAAAAAAGACTACAAAGAATTCGACTACATACTAATAATGGATGATATGAACAGAAGAAACCTAAAAAGAGTAGTTGGAGAAGATGTAGACAACAAAGTATACAAACTACTTCATTTTGCAGGAAGTGAAAGGGATATAGCAGATCCTTGGTACACAGGGAACTTTGATGTTACTTACGATGATGTAATGGAGGGATGTAGTGCTTTCCTAGAATACTGCAAAAAGAACGAATTGTAGTAGTTAAAGAGAGAGAATAGTTATGAGTTCGATAAAATACGAAATAATAAATTTACTAGACAGACAGGATTTAAAAGAAGAAGCAGCAAGTTGGTTTAGCTCTAAGTGGAGAGTGCCAAAAGAAGCATATTTAGAAAGTATAGAAGAATGTTTTACAGGAGAAAGTCCGGTTCCTCAATGGTATGTAGCAATTGAAGAAGGAAGAATAATCGGTGGATTGGGTGTTATAGAAAATGACTTCCATGATAGAAAAGACCTTGCTCCAAATGTATGCGCTGTATTTGTTGAGGAAGAAAAACCTTCTAGAATGTATATACATAGATAAACAAGTTATATAGTGATAAATAAAGTTATATAATATAGTTAGAAACTTATAAAAGGGGTGTTATTATGAAAGTATTATTAATAAACGGAAGTCCACACGCAAATGGATGCACATACACAGCTCTTTGCGAAGTGGAAAAAGAATTAAACAAAAGCGATATAGAAACAGAAATAATCCACGTCGGAAACAAGGACATAAGAGGATGTATCGCATGTGGAAACTGTAGAAAAAATGGTAAATGTGTATTTGATGATATGGTCAATGAAGTAGCTCCAAAATTTACAGAATGTGATGGAATTGTTGTAGGATCTCCTGTATATTACGCATCTGCTAATGGAAATCTAATATCATTTATGGACAGATTATTCTACAGCAATACTTGTGACAAGACTATGAAGGTAGGAGCAGCTGTTGTATCTGCAAGAAGAGGAGGATGTTCATCTACATTTGACGAATTAAACAAATACTTTACAATAGCTGGAATGCCTGTAGCATCAAGTCAGTATTGGAATAGTGTGCATGGAAACACACCAGAAGAAGTATTAAAAGACGAAGAAGGACTTCAGGTTATGAGAACTTTAGGTAAAAATATGGCATTCTTAATTAAGAGTATTGCTTTAGGTAAAGAAAAATATGGATTACCTGAAAAAGAAGCTAAAGTTGCTACAAACTTTATAAGATAATTAATAAAAACAATACGATAACACAATGATAAAAGCTGGGTAAAAAATTACTCAGCTTTTATTTTATATTTATGAAATAGATAATTAAAAGAAATATTGTATCATCTTAAAAAAGAAGTTATCATTAAAATAAGAGGTGATAAAAATGCATTTAACAAACGAACATAATATGGACGTATCATCAAGAATGTCTTTAGATGACAACTCATTAGATATATTTATAGTAGAAGATGACTTTGTATTAGCCAAAGAAATAAAATTGCGGTTAGAAAAATACGGATACACAGCGCAAACTGTGGTAGATTTACAAAATATAACAAATGAGGTACTTATTGCAAATCCAAAACTAATTTTAATGGATATTAACCTTCCATATAAAGATGGCTTCCAATGGTGCAACGAGATAAGAAGATTTTTAAAAGTACCGATAATATTTATCTCATCAAGAGATAGTGATATGGATATCATAATGTCTATAAACATGGGTGGAGATGACTACATTGTAAAGCCATTCTCAATACAACTATTAATTGCAAAGGTTCAAGCAGTTTTTAGACGTGCATATTCATACAATATTACTGTTGATAAAGAAATTATAAAAGTTGGAGAAATAACACTTAACATAGCTGATGGAACGGTTATAAAGGATGGAACAGTTGTAGAGCTTAGCAGAAATGAATTTAAAATTTTACACATACTTATGCAAAATGCAGGAAATATTGTCAGCAGAGATGAGATAATGGATGCACTTTGGAGCACAGATGAATTTATTGGCGAAAATACGCTGACTGTAAATGTAACCAGACTTAGAAACAAACTAAAATCACTTGGATTAGTTGATTATATTAAGACAAGAAAGGGACAAGGTTATATAATAGAAGACATATAGGATAATAGAGAACTTTTTGAGGTGAAACAAAATGAAGATTAAAGATTACTTAAAAAGCAATAAGAGTTACATTCTTTTATATGTATTATTTATAATCTTATTCAACGTAAATGTCTACATAGATCCAGGAATAGAAATGGGTAGGGAGAGTCTAATATATCTGAATTTAATATTCGCACTAGCATTAATAGTATTTATAGTGTATGATTTTTTCAAAAAGAAGAGAGAATTTGATAAAATTTTAGATACTATTAAGGTAATAGACGGCGTTGATGTCGATGAAGAATTTAAAGATGGAGTAGATAAAGAACTTATAAGGCAGATAAAAGATGAGCATATATATTGGATGAACAAGCTGGATAAGATAGAGGACGAGTTAAAAGATGCCAATGACTATATGACAGACTGGATACATCAGGTAAAAATACCAATCTCAATACTAGAAATTATGTCTAAAAGAGTAGGGGATGCTGAAATTTCAAAGAATATAAACAGAGAAATAAAAAGAATAGACTCCCTTGTTGAGCAGGCATTGTACATAATAAGATCTGGAGAATATAGCTCAGATTTTTCTATTGAAGAGATAGAAATAGACAAAGTAATAAGAAGTGTAATAAAAAAGAACAGATACTTATTTATATATAATAAGTTAGAAATAGATATCAAAGAAACTGGATTTTCTGTGTATACAGACAGAAAATGGATATCCCATATTATTGAGCTAATAATAGACAATGCGTGCAAGTATTCTCACAAAGGTGGAAAGATAGAAATATACCAAGAGCAGCGTGAAAAATCTAGGGTTATCCATATAAAAGATTATGGAGAAGGAATAGATAAAGTAGATTTGGATAGAATATTTGAAAAAGGATTTACAGGAAAGAACGGAAGAAATAGATTTAAATCTACAGGAATGGGACTTTATATCGCTAAAAAAATACTTACCGCACTTGGAGATGACATAGAAGTTAAATCTGTTGAAGGTGAATTTTGTGATGTTTCGATAATATTCAACAAAGGACACGATTTCTTTAAAGTTATGCAATAAAAGTAAATTATAGTAATAAACAATAAATATATAGATAAAATTGATTGTTGGTCATATATACGGGTATCTATTAAGTAAGCAATCAAAAGATGGGGGATATAAAAATTATGAGTATATATGATTATAAAGTGAAAGATATAGATGGTAATGAAGTTGATATGAGTGAATTTAAAGGAAAAATACTTCTGATATTAAATTCAGCTACAAATTGAGGCTTCACTAAACAGTATGAAGCTCTGGAAGAGCTTTACAAAAAATATAAAGATGAAGGATTTGAAATATTAGATTTTCCTAGTGACCAGTTTGGACAGACTCCGGGCACTGATGCTGAAGTAAAGCAGTTTGGAATTGATAAATATGGTATAACATTTAGACAGTTTTCTAAAATAGAAGTAAATGGTGAAAATGAAGAACCTTTGTTTACATATTTAAAAGGACGGAAAACAGGTCTTGGTGGGAAAAATATTAAATGGAACTTTACTAAATTCTTAGTAGATAAAGACGGAAATATAATAGATAGATTTCCACCAATGATGAAACCAGAAAAATTAGAAAAGAAAATAAAAAAATTATTAAAATAAAAACTTCTAAAATTATTTTTTATTGACAAATAAAAACTTTAATAATATAATTAAAGTTAATTGAATAAGAACTATCTTCAGGGCAGGGTGAAATTCCTTACCGGTGGTAAAGCCCACGAGCTGCAAAGCATGATTCGGTGTAATTCCGAAGCCGACAGTAAAGTCTGGATGAAAGAAGATGAAAAGTACTATTTATTATATATTATAGTTTTATTTGCTCTGGAATGAATTAATCATTTCAGAGCTTTTTTAATTTATTTAGATAATTTTAGCACTTTTAAATGTCTTGGATAGCATATTATTCAAGACATTTTTTATTTTTAGGAGGTGTTAAAATGTGTGAATGTAAATATATGCAATTGGCATTAGAAAATGCAAAAAAAGGTGTAGGATTTGTTAATCCTAATCCTATGGTAGGAGCAGTTATTGTCAAAAATGGAAAAATTATAGGTGAAGGATACCATAAAAAATATGGTGGTCTTCATGCAGAACGAAATGCATTGAATAATTGTTCAGAAAATCCTAAAGATGCTACCATGTATGTAACTCTAGAACCATGTTGTCATTATGGAAAAACTCCACCATGTACAGATGCAATAATAGAAAATAAGATAAAAAAAGTAGTTATTGCTAGTCTAGATCCAAATCCTAAAATGTCTGGTAAAAGTTTGGATATATTAAAAAAACGGGGAATAAAAGTTGAAAAGGGGCTTTTAGAAAATGAAGGCGATAAATTGAATGAAACTTTTAGAAAGTTTATAACAACTAAAAAACCATTTGTATTATTTAAGTATGCTATGACAATGGATGGAAAAATAGCTACTAAAATAAATGAATCTAAATGGATTACAGGTGAAGAAGCTAGATTAAATGTACAAAAAACTAGGCATAAATATTCGGGAATAATGGTTGGAGTGGATACTGTAATTATAGATAATCCGATGTTAAATTGTAAGATAGAAAATGGACTAAACCCAATTAGAATAATATGTGATACAAATCTAAGAACACCTATAGGATCAAAAATAGTATCTACAGCAAAAGAAATACCTACAATAATCGCAACTTGTTCAGATGATGAGATTAAAAAAGAGCAATATATTGAAAAAGGATGCGAGATTTTACAAATTAAAATAAAGAAAAAAAAGATAGACTTACAAGATTTGATGTCTAAATTAGGAGAAAAGAAAATAGACAGTATACTTCTTGAAGGAGGTGCAACTTTAGCATGGAGCGCTTTTGAACGGGGAATAGTAGATAAAATACAAGCATATATAGCTCCTAAAATATTTGGTGGAAATGGAAAAACAGCAGTATTAGGAGAAGGGATTGATTTTCCTAAAGATGCAATAATGCTAAAAAATAGTGAAATCTTTAGATTTGGAGATGATTTTATGATAGAAAGTGATGTGACTTATAAATGTTCACAGGAATAATAGAGGAAATAGGAAATATTGTATCGATTAAAGTTAATGGTGATTCTAGGAAATTATTTATAAAAGCAGATAAAATATTAGAAGATGTGCACAGAGGTGATAGCATAGCGGTAAATGGAATTTGCCTTACTGTTACAGAGTTTTCTGATTCAGAATTTTCAGTCGATGTAATGCATGAAACTATGAAAAGAACTTCCCTAAATAAGTTAAAAACAAATAGCAAAGTTAATTTAGAAAGGGCAATGGCTGCAAATGGAAGATTTGGAGGTCATATAGTAAGTGGCCATATTGATGGGACTGGAATAGTTAAAAATATAAATAAAGATAGTAATGCGATATGGTACACAATTGAAGCTGATTTAAAAATTATGAAATATGTGGTTGAAAAAGGCTCTATTACTATAGATGGAATAAGTTTAACAGTGGCTAATGTTAGAACAAATAGTTTTGATGTCTCAATAATTCCACATACTCTAGAGAACACTATCTTAGCTTTTAAAAAAATAAATGATATTGTAAATATTGAGAATGATTGCATTGGAAAATACGTAGAAAAATTAATGAATAAAAATAAAAAAGAATCAAATATAAATAGAGAATTTTTATTAAGAAATGGATTTTAGAAGTATTTATTAATAAACTATTTTTAGATTAGGAAAGATATTTTAATAATTGGAATTTTTAAGGAGGGAAAAATGATGAGATTTGAATCAGTAAAAAAAGCAATACAGGATTTAAGAGAAGGGAAAATTATACTTGTAACAGATGACGAGAACAGAGAAAATGAAGGTGATTTAATCTGTGCAGCTGAGTTTGCTACAACAGAAAATGTAAATTTTATGGCAAGTTATGCAAAAGGTCTAATATGTATGCCTATGTCAAAAGAATTAGCTAAAAAATTAGATTTACCACCAATGGTAACTCATAACACAGATAATCACGAAACAGCATTTACAGTATCAATAGACCATGTAGACACAGCTACAGGAATATCTGCTGTTGAAAGAGGATTAACTGCTAGAAAATGTGTAGAAGATGATGTAAAACCAGAAGATTTCAGAAGACCTGGTCATATGTTTCCTCTGATAGCAAAAGATAATGGAGTGTTAGAAAGAGATGGACATACTGAAGCAACAGTTGATTTTATGAAATTAGCCGGACTTAAAGAATGTGGACTTTGTTGTGAAATTATGAGAGAGGACGGAAGAATGATGAGAACAACAGAGTTAAAAAAAATGGCAAAAGAATATGGATTAACATTTACAACTATAAAAGATTTACAAGACTACAGAAAAACATATGATAAATTAATTGAATGTGTTTCAAAAGTAAAAATGCCCACAAAATATGGAGAGTTTATGGCTAGTTGTTACATAAATAAATTGAATGGAGAACATCACATAGCCTTAGTAAAGGGCGAGATAGGAGATGGAGAAAATATTCTTTGTAGAGTGCATTCAGAGTGTTTAACAGGAGATGTATTTGGATCTTTACGTTGTGATTGTGGGGAACAATTTGATGTAGCTATGCAAAAAATAGCAAAAGAAGGAAGAGGAGTTCTGCTTTATATGAGACAGGAAGGAAGAGGTATTGGTCTTGTTAACAAAATGAAGGCATATAAACTTCAAGATGGGGGAATGGACACTTTAGATGCAAACTTAGTATTGGGATTTGATGGAGATGCTAGAGAATATTACATAGGAGCTCAAATTTTAAGAGATTTGGGTGTAAGGTCTTTAAATCTTCTTACAAACAATCCAGATAAAATATATCAGTTAAAAGATTATGGAATTAAGATAAATAATAGGATTCCTATTCAGATAGATGCAACAGAATATGATGAATTTTATTTAAAAACAAAACAAGAAAGAATGGGACATATATTAAATTTAAAGGGGGAAAACTAAAATGAAAATTTACGAAGGAAAATTATTAGCAGAAAGTGATATTAAAATAGGAATAGTAGCAGCGAGATTTAACGAATTTATAACATCAAAACTTCTTTCAGGAGCAGTAGACGGATTAAAACGTGAAAATGTTAAAGAAGAAAATATAGAAGTGGCTTGGGTTCCAGGAGCATTTGAAATACCAGTAGTAGCTTCAAAAATGGCTAAGAGTAAAAAATATGATGCAATAATATGTTTAGGTGCAGTAATCAGAGGAAATACAAGTCATTATGATTATGTATGTAGTGAAGTATCTAAAGGAATAGCTCATGTAAGTTTAGAAAGTGAAATACCTGTAATGTTTGGAGTACTTACAACTGAAAACATAGAACAGGCTATAGAAAGAGCTGGAACAAAAGCAGGAAATAAAGGATTTGAATGTGCTCAGGGAGCAGTAGAAATGGTAAATCTTATGAAATTGTTATAATAAAAATACTAGTACAAATTAAATATTAAAAATAAAGTAAAAGAGGGAGGTATCGTAAAAGATACACTCCCTTTTTAGTATGACGGGCATGCTATTAATCTGTGGTGAAAGTCCATAAAAGGCGTAGCTACCGACGAACTTGATAGCGACTTGCAAGGTTTGTGCTGCGAAGCATAGG
>NZ_JBLOUI010000061.1:0-9171 GCF_047807365.1 Peptacetobacter sp. AB800
TTCAGTTAGTTGAGTATAAACTAAATACTAGACCAAGAAAATGTTTAGGGTTTAAAACACCCTTCGAGATATTTTATGATAAACTGTTGCACTTAGCTTGACAATTCGCCATACATAAATATGAAATAAAAGAGGACTTCAAATTAGAAGTCCTCTATTTTTATATCATCATCTCCATCTGAATTTTTATTTATCTTCTTAAATGAGTTTATTATTTTTCCAAGTATATCATTTGTTTTTCTTCTTCTAAATAAAGTCGTTATAAATACCAAACCTAGAGATATAGCCCCAGCTATCATAAGGGTTGATATACCATTTCTTACACCCGCTGTATAATCATTTGTAAGGAAGGCATAAAAAGTATTATATACACCATATCCTGGGACAAGTATTATCATTGCACATACACTCATTATTGTAGATGGTGCATTGTACAACCTCGCACACACCTCTACATATACCCCAAAGCATATTGTAGCAAAGAAGAACGAAAGATTGTTCTCCATACCAACCATTAAAAGTAACTTATAAGATAACCAAGCTATTCCTCCTCCAATGGCAGATATTCTGAGATATTTTCCTTTTATATTGAAAATAACTCCAAAACTATATGCAGCTATTATACATAGTACAACTTCTAGTGCCAATCTCATTTTAAACCCCTCCGTATCTTATGTATAAGTTTAATACGAAACACATACCTATACTGACAGCTATACCTATTAAAAGAACCTCTTCTATTTTCATAGCCCCAGATAAAAGCTCTCCGTCAAGTATATCCCTTATAGCATTTGTCAGTGGCAATCCTGGAACAAGAAGCATTATGGATCCCATTATAACCTTATCTATAGTGTATATAAATCTAAACTTAACTAATAATATTGCAATTGTAGGTATTATAGCCGCACCAATCATATTTATAAAAAAGTCGTTAAGCGATATTTTTCCAAATAATCCTGTGACATATTTGACAGTACAACCTATAAAGAAGCTTGCAAACATATCTGCTACTCCACCGCCAAACAGTACGGTAAGAACCGCAGTCCCTACCCCTGCAAAAAATATCTTTCTATTATCTGAATAATAGTTTCCTTTTTCTATTTCGGCTAGTATTTTTTCACAAACTGCTATATCAAAGTTATATTGAGATATTGTTCTAGATAAAGCATTTATCTCAAATACCTTATTTAGGTCTGTACTTCTTTTCATTATTCTTTTTACAACTGAACTTATCTTTCCATCAACGGTTGCAGATACTATTACCGCAGTCGGAGTTGCAAATACACCTGTTTTCTCTACTCCAAATGAAGCGCATATTCTCGTAACTGTTTCTTCTACTCTATACGTTTCTCCGCCACTTTGTAAAAGCAGAACTCCAGCATCAGATGCAAATTCTAATATTCTATTTACGTCCATCAAAATCTCCTTTCTTTAATTTTTTCTTATAGTTTTAACTTTATGATTTATTTATATATTTAATACAAATTGTATTCTTTTAATTTTTTAGTCCACTTTGTCTATTGTATACCTAGATTAATCTCTTTTCAATATTATTTATTATTTTATATAGGTTAAATTACAAATTCCACACAAAAAAAGATGCTGCTGCAAAACATCTCTAAATGTTATTACAACAGCACCTGTATTCTCTATTATTTTACAACTATATTTATTAATTTTTTAGGAACAGCTATAACTTTAACTATAGTTTTTCCTTCAACTAATTCTTTTATTTTTTCGTCTTCTAAAGCAGCAGCCTGCATATCATCTCTTGATATTTCAGTTGGAACATTCATTCTTCCTCTTACTTTACCATTTATCTGAACAACTACTTCAACTTCATCTTTAACTAAAGCTTTTTCGTCGTATTCAGGCCAGCTTATATCGAATACGCTTCCTTCTTTACCTATCATCTGCCATAATTCTTCACCTAAGTGTGGAGTGAATGGAGATATTATTGTAACTATAGCTTCTATACCTTCTTTTATAACAGCTGAGTTTCTTCCATCTAATTCTTTATATTTGTACATTTCGTTTATTAATTCCATTAAAGATGCTATAGATGTATTGAAACCGAATTTTTCATCTAAATCAGATGTAACTTTTTTGATTACACTATTTATAGTGAATCTCATATCTTTATCAGCTGAAGTTAATTTACCGAATTCACCATCACAGTTTTTAACTTCTTCTGCTAATTCGTCAACTAATCTATATACTCTGTTTAGGAATTTGAAACATCCTTCAACACCCTGGTCAGACCAGTCAAGGTCTCTTTCTGGTGGAGCTGCGAATAGTATAAATAATCTAGCTGTATCTGCACCGTATTCATCTATTATTTTTAGAGGAGATACTGTATTTCCTTTTGATTTACTCATTTTTGATCCTTCTTTAAGAACCATACCCTGAGTTAATAGGTTTTTGAATGGTTCATCAGCTTCTACCATTCCCATGCTGTGGAATGCTTTCATTAACCATCTAGCGTAAAGAAGATGCATTATAGCGTGTTCTACACCACCTATATACTGATCTACTGGTACCCATTTATCAGCTATATCTTTTCTGAATGGTTCTTCAGTGTTTTTGTTGTCAGTATATCTTAAGAAGTACCAAGAAGAATCTATGAATGTATCCATAGTATCTACTTCTCTTCTAGCTGGTTTTCCACATTTTGGACAAACTGTTTCAGTGAATGTTGGAGAAGTTGTTAATGGTGATTCTCCTTTTCCTGTAAATTCAACGTCTGTTGGAAGTAATACTGGTAGATTTTCTTTCTTTTCAGGTACTATACCGCAATCATCACAATATACTACTGGTATAGGGCATCCCCAATATCTCTGTCTTGAAACTAACCAGTCTCTTAATCTGTAGTTTACAGTTCTCTTTCCTTTTCCTTCTGCTTCCATTTTGTCTACTATTTTTTCGAAAGCTTCTTTAGCAGGCATACCGTTAAATTCTTCAGAATTTATCATTATTCCGTCTTCATCTATTACTGGTACTATTGGAAGGTCGTATTTTTTAGCGAAATCTTCATCTCTTTCATCGTGAGCTGGAACTGCCATAACAGCACCTGTTCCGTAGTCAGCAAGTACATAGTTAGCTATCCATATTGGCACTTTTCTTCCATTTACTGGATTTATTACATATTTACCTATGAACATACCTTCTTTTTCAAGATCTGTAGCTGTTCTTTCTATTTCTGTCATTTTGTGCATTTTTAGAACGAATTCGTCTACTGGAGCTTCGTATTCAGTTCCTGCAACTAATTCTTTAACTAATGGACTTTCTGGTGCTAATACCATAAATGATACTCCGTAAGCTGTATCTGGTCTAGTTGTATAAACTGTTATTGTATCTTCAGTTCCATCTATTGTAAATGTTAAGTTAGCTCCTGTACTCTTACCAATCCAGTTTCTCTGCATTGTTTTAACTTTTTCTGGCCAACCATCTAATTTATCTAAGTCATTTAATAATTCTTCTGCAAATGCAGTAGTTTTGAAATACCACTGTTCTAGGTCTTTCTTTATAACTGTTGTTCCACATCTTTCACATTCTCCCTGAACAACCTGTTCATTAGCAAGAACTGTTTCACAAGATGGACACCAGTTAACGTAAGATTTTTTCTTATATGCTAATCCCTGTTCTAATAATTTTAGGAATATTTCCTGAGTAAATCTATAGTATTCTGGCGTAGATGTAGCTACTTCTCTATCCCAGTCATAGCTTAATCCTAATAGATTTAACTGTTCTCTCATTTCAGCTATATTTTCCATAGTCCATTTGTGTGGATGTATACCATGTTTTATAGCCGCATTTTCTGCTGGTAATCCAAATGAGTCCCATCCCATTGGATGAAGTACATTGAACCCCTTCATTTTTTTGAATCTAGCTATAACGTCACCTATAGAATAGTTTCTAACGTGTCCCATATGAAGTTTTCCTGATGGATAAGGGAACATTTCTAATGTGTAGTAGTTTGGTTTTTCTGTCTGTTCAGTATCCATTTTATACTGATTGTTTTCTTTCCAAGTTTTCTGCCATTTTGTTTCTATGGCTTTGAAATCATATACACTCATTTTTTCTCCTCCTGTTTTTTATTTTTAGTAGTTCAAATATAATAATTATTATTTCTGTATAATAAAAAAATCCTCAATCCCTAAACGTAATCGTTTAGGGACGAGGATATTATATACTCGCGGTACCACCCTAATTAGTTCAAATAAATTGAACTCTCTTAGTTGAGTCTTTAAACCGACAACGGTCGACAGCTCTTTTCTGACAAGTTCAGAAATTTGTTATACTGGTTTGCAGCTACCACCAGCTCTCTGAAATAACTCCTATCCTACTACTTCAGACTGTCTGTAAATATTTTTTATTTTTGATTAATACAAACATTCTAACATCTTTAATATTAAGTGTCAAGTTTGATTACTTTAAAAAAGGACTATAAATATAGTCCTTTTTGATTAAATACAATTTTATAATTCATCTGGATCTACAACTGGTGCATCTTTCCATAATTTTTCTAAGTTGTAGAAATCTCTGTTTTCTTCATCAAATATATGAACCATTATATCGCCGTAGTCAAGAAGTACCCACTGCTGAGAGTCTATACCTTCTTTACCTCTTGGTTCTAATCCATTTTTAGTCATATCTTCTTCTACTTTATCAGCTATTGCCTTAACCTGTCTTGAAGATGACGCTGTAGTTATTATGAAGTAATCAGCTAAGCTTGTTATTTTTCCTATATTTAAAATTAGTATATCTCTTCCTAATTTATCTTCTATCGCATGGTTTATAACTTTTACCATCTGTTCTACTGTTAAATCTGCTGTCATTTATCTTTCCTCCTTAAATTTATGAAACTACAAAATAGTTCTCTTACTTGTAAATATTAAAACTATTATACCATATAGAACTAAAAATAAAATCTATTTTTAAATTTATTTATAAATTTTTAATAGCTTTTTTCTTTTTTCTTTCTGTAATCATAAAGTTTCTCGCTGCTACAGATCTAGGATGAATTGTATTTCCTTTTTTTATCATAAGAGATATAGTATTGTCAAATGATTGTATCATTGCTGCATCCATATCTCCTGCATAAGCTAAATCTCTTAACTCATCAACTCCTGGATAGTCTCTGCCAACTTCTATTAAATCTGCAACATATATTATTTTTTCCATTAGGCTCATATCAACTTTACCAGTTGTGTGGTATCTTACAGAACTTATTACATCCTCATCATCTATACCAAAATCGTATTTTGCTACATATGAACCTATTATACTATGAGAAAGTGCGATATTTCCAACCTCTAATTCATCTAACTCTATATCGTATTTTGCTACATAGTAATCTACTTTGTCAGTTTTAAAATATTTTGCACAGTCGTGCACTATACCAGCTAAATACGCCTTTTCTTCATCTGCACCGTACATTTCAGCTAATTTCTTAGCACTGTCTGCAACATTTAATGAATGTATATATCTTTTTTCAGTCAACAATTCCTTTAGTTTTTCTTTGATTTGATCTAAGTTCATCAATTCTTTTGTTCACCTAAAAGTGAACTTACCTCCCAAATTATTTTATTCTTCTATCTGCTTATATAAATCCTTTCTCTGCATATACTTTTCCACAGATTCAGGCATTAAATATCTTACTGTTTTTCCAGCTTCTATCTGTTCCCTTATATATGTAGATGATATATCTAAAGAAGGAACATACACACTTATAATAGATGTATCGTATTTTCTTTCAAGCTGTTCAATCTTTTCCTGAGCCTTTAAAAGACTTATCCCAGGTCTTGTAGCCGCTATAAATGTAGCCATTTCAAAGTTTTTCTTAACACCTCTCCAGCTTTCAACCTCACATATAGCATCTGCTCCTGTAATAAAATAAAGCTCTGCATTTGGATACATCTTCTTTAAATCTTTTAGTGTATCTACTGTATACGTCTGTTTATTTCTTTCTATCTCTATATCTAAAGCTATAAAATTATTGTTTGTTTTAGTAGCAAGTAGAACCATATTGTATCTATCATACTTATCTGTCTTTATACCCAATTTATGTGGTGGATTCCCAGTTGGTATGAAAAAAATCCAATCTAAATCGTATTTATCTCTTATAAATTCTGCTGTTGCTAGATGTGCAAAATGTATAGGATCAAAAGTTCCTCCTAAAATTCCTACCTTTTGTTTCTCTTTTATACTTTCAAATTTGCTCAATTTTTTATCATTCGCTTTTCTAGCACTATCTACTAGTTCTAAAATCCCCATTGAAACTAACTTCTCCTTTTCCTTTTACTATTATCTATTGTACCATAGATTCACGTTTTCTTGAATGAATCTATAAAAATACAAGGTAAAACAAACGACTTATTTTGCCAATTCTTTCATTTTTCTTCGTTGACTTTGTCTTTCAAGTGGATTAAAATTAACCTATCTCATTAGAGGAGGTTTTTTATGTCGATTATTACAAAAATTGAAGCACAAAAAAGAAGCAAAGATAGAGTTAATATATATGTCGATGAAGAATATTTTATGGCAGTTTATGCAGAGCTTGTCTACACACATTCTTTAAAAAAAGGGATGGAAATAGACAAAGAGTCACTTGAAAGTCTTTTACACGATGAAATGTATATGAAAGCAAAAAATAAGGCTCTTTCAATTCTTTCAAAGTCTGATCAATCAGAAAAAAAACTTAGAGAAAAATTATTAAACGATTACGACGAAAATATCGTAGAAGAAGTAATAGAGTTTTTAAAAGGATATAAACTTATAGATGATAATCTTCTAGCGGAAAAGATTGTCCACGATAATATGAATCTTAGCAAGTTTGGTAAAAATAAAATCAAACAAAATCTATATAATAAAGGAATAGCTGCATCGGATATTCAAGATGCTATTTCTCAAATTGATCCGGATGAAGAGTACGAAAACGCCAAATATTTGGCTGAAAAAAGATTAAAAAGGCTAAAGGGCGAGGATAAAAATAAAATTAATCAAAAAATTTATCAGCATTTAGCTTATAAAGGCTTTAATTATGATATTATTAAGAGAGTACTAAGAGAGCTTTTGAATTTTGACGAATTCGATTGTTAAGGAGGAAAAATATGAAAAAATTAATTATCGGTGTTTTATGTTTTGCACTAGGTGTGTATAATTACTATCAGTTAAAAAAACAGGATACAATGAGATAAATATTATATTAAAATTAAAATCCCCACAGAAGTTTTAAATTACAATCTTTTGTGGGGATTTTTTATTCAATCAATTATTATTTATCTGGATTAATACTAATTCAAGTTATTAGTCTTCTTTTTTTCTTCTTAGCGCTCCAAAAGCTGCAGCTGATGCTACAAATGTTCCTGCTGCTCCTGCTATTGATGATGCATCACCTGTTTTTGGAGATTTCTGTGTAGGTTTTGATCCACTTGAACTACTTGATGATGAACTAGATCCTGTTCCACTTGGTTTACTTACATTTACACCATTGCTTCTTAAAGAATCTGCTATTTTAACAAGTTTTTTATAGTTTGTTACTTGTTTTCTTTCGTCCTGATTTAAGTCATTGAACATTTTTATAGCTTCATTTACCGCTTTTATATTAGATGTTGTCTTATCATATGTTAATTTATCTATAGCAGTAACTACTTTTTTAACCTTTTCTCTATTTATATTTACTGTTTTAGTTACTTTTATTCTACCATCATTTTTATAGTTTATAGTTCCTTTAGATTTTATAAATTTTGCTATTACCTTATCTAATTCACCGTAATTTTTTTCAATACCCGATCCAGATATAGAGCTATAATCTGTAGACATATAATCATTCATAGCAACTAGATACTGTTTTGATTCATCAAGCTTTTTACCTTTTACTTTAATATCTGTTATTCTACTACCAGCTTTTTTATTTACATCTATTGTGTATGTAAGATTTCCAAAGTGTAAGAATGTAGAGTTAGCTTCTGGATATATCTCAGCTCCGACTTCTATTGCATCTTTTATCTGTTTTCCAGTTAATTTTTTAGTTATAACTGTATTTCCAAATATTACAGATTCTACTATATTTCCATAAGTTATATCGCCTTTTGGTATTGATTTTAATATAGTTCCTGCATTAGTCATAGCTATTTCTGCACCTATTTTGCTAAGTAATGCATCATTTATTAAATTTGCAAAGTTACTTTCTTCTTTACCTATTGTATAGTAATCTCCAACTAATTCAGTAGAAGTTTTTCCTAGTACATCTTCATTGTTGAAGCTTACTTCGTCTTTGTTCTCATCCTTATTTTCTTCTTTATCTTGTTCTGGTTTCTGATTTGAGTTATTTTTATCTTCTTCTTTATTCTTATCTTCTTCTTTTCTGTTTTCAGTTTTAGATTCTTCTTTTTCTGAAGATGATACAGTTGTTGCTGTTTTTAAAGATATTAATTCATTAGACGAATTTTTCTGTCTGTAAGTTATTTCAACTTTTACTTTTCTAGAAGTGTCTTTTTTTGCATCCTCTTTAGTTCCTTCTTTTGAAGGATTTTCTTTAGATGTAGATTCTCTTTTTACATCTTCTTTTTTAGTTTCAGTTGAATCATCTTTTTTAGACTCATTTGATTTGCCATTAGTTTCATTTGATTTGTTTATTTTTTTAGATACGTCATCAGCACTAAATACGTCTACATTCTCACCATTTATGTAGATAAATGCCTCTGCACCGCTCTTAATTAGATTTGTCATATCAGATTTTAAATTAGTAGATTTATTTGAGTCAACAACTGCCATATCTATTCCATCTACTATTTCACAAAGTTTGCCGTCTTTTATTTCTTTTTTATTTGTTTTTCCGTTGATTAATATATCTAAATAGTCCTTAGAATCTTTTCTTTCGTACACAACCACTAGTTTTTTAGATTCATTGTTACTATTATTAGATATTTCTTTTGCAAATACTGTATTTCCTTGTATTACTATAGATAATACCATAGCCGTACTTATTATTCTTTTATATGCTTTTCTCATTTTTCTCCCCCCTTATCAAAAATTACGCTCTGTTAACTTATTTATTATTGAATCTCGACCCCGGTAGGGTTTACAATGATTTCACCCAAAAACACATTCCCCCTACGGAAAGGAGTCGAGAAAATTGAAACCTTACATAAAATGCCCTGATTGTTT
>NZ_JBLOUI010000062.1:0-9051 GCF_047807365.1 Peptacetobacter sp. AB800
TAATTGTGGAGCTAAATTTGAATACAAAAAAACTGACAACCGTTAGGTGTCAGTTAAAGGTACTGTCATAAGAACACCTTTTAAAGGTGTTCTATGGCAGTATTTTTTTATCTTAAAATTATTTAAAATATTTATGATAAAATATATTAATATCCAACAATATGTTATATAATATTGAGAAATAACAAAATAAACAATAAATAAAAAAATTCTCAAAAAATTTAATAAAACAAACAAAATAACACAGATTTAGCCTAAAAAAAGTAAATAAGGTGTATAATATAGTAAACATCAATAAAGATATATATGTAGTAAATAATATAAATTTAGAGAAAAAAAGAAGGAGGTATAACTATGATACCTGGATTAAAAGAACAATTAGTAGGTTTAATAAACGAACCTGGATATGTTCCACTAAAAATGGAAGAACTAGCAAAAATATTTGACATACACACATCAGAAAGACCAATGTTCTACAACTTCATAGAAGAATTAGAGCAGGATGGATATGTAGTTAGAACTAAAAAGAATAAAATAATGTCTGCAGAACAGGCAGGACTTTTTGTTGGAAAGTTTGTTGCACACGAAAAAGGATTTGGATTTGTTGAATCAGATGAAGAATTTGTTCAGGATTTATTCATTCCAGCGGACTATGTAGAAACTGCAATGCATGGAGATAGGGTAGTCGCTGAGGTTGTAAAGGAAGCGACTGATGAAAGAAGAGCAGAAGGGAAAATACTTAGAATAGTTAAGAGAGAAATAACTGAGGTTGTAGGTACTTTCCAGAAATGCGATGCTAGATTTGCGTTTGTCGTTCCAGATAGCAAAAGACTTACAAAAGACGTATACGTTCCAAAATCAGGATTTAACGGTGCAACTACTGGGGACAAAGTTGTCTGCAAGATAACTTTATATCCAAGAGCTGGCAAAAAACCAGAAGGAGTTGTAACTGAAGTTATAGGGAAAAAGGGAGATAGATACGTTGAAATAGACTCTATTGTAAGGGCAAATAATTTACCTGATGATTTCCCTAAAAAAGTTCAGAGAGAGGCAGAACAGATAACTGCTCCAACAGAGGCTGATTTTGAAGGAAGACTTGATTTAAGAGATTGGAATATATTCACAATAGACGGTGACGACGCTAAGGATTTAGACGATGCTGTTTCTGTTGAAAAATTAAAAAATGGAAACTACAAACTTGGGGTACATATAGCAGATGTAAGCCATTATGTAACTGAAGGCAGCAAAATAGACAAAGAAGCTCTAAAAAGAGCAACTTCTGTTTATCTAGTAGATAAGGTAATTCCAATGCTTCCAAAGGAATTATCTAACGGTGTTTGCAGTTTAAATCGGGGCGAAGATAAACTTGCACTTTCTGTAATAATGGAAATAGATAGACATGGTACTGTTGTGGACCACGATATTAGAGAAACTGTAATAGATTCAAAAGCGAGAATGACTTACACAGAAGTGTCTGACATTCTTGAAAAAAATGACGAAAAATTATGCAAAACATTTGCTCACTTAGTAGATGATTTTAGAACTGCTGAGGAGCTAGCTAGAATACTTATGGATAAAAGAGATAGAAGAGGTGCAATAGACTTCAACTTCCCAGAATCTAAGATAGTACTTGACTCTGAGGGAATTCCCGTTGATATAGAGCCTTACGAAAGAAGAATAGCAAACAGAATGATAGAAGAATTCATGCTTGTTACAAATGAAACTGTTGCAGAACACTTCTACTGGTTAACAATGCCATTTGTCTACAGAATTCACGAAAACCCATCTGATGAAAAAATGGCTACTTTAGGAAAATTCATATCTAGTTTTGGATACAAAGTAAATAATGGAAAAGATGAAGAAGTTCATCCAAAGGCATTACAGACTGTTCTTAAAAAGATAGCTGGAAAACCAGAAGAAAGTGCGATAAGTGCGATAATGCTTAGATCTTTAAGACAGGCGAGATATTCTCCAAACTGCGAAGGTCACTTTGGACTTGCAGCAAAATTCTACTGCCACTTCACTTCTCCAATAAGAAGATATCCTGACCTTCAGATACACAGAATTATAAAAGAAGTGATAAATGGAAGAATGGATAAAAAAGCAAAGGCTCACTTTGAAGCAGTTGTTTCTTATGCATCAGACCATTCATCTGAACAGGAAAGAGCAGCAGATGTTGCAGAAAGAGAAGTTGACGATTACTACAAAGCAGTATACATGGAAAAAAGAATTGGTCAGGAATATGACGGTACTGTTTCTGGAGCTACAAACTTTGGTATATTTGTAGAGCTACCTAGCAGTGTTGAAGGTCTTGTAAGACTTGCCGATATGGGAGATGACTACTACAATTACGACGAGGAAAACTTCTGTGTTCTTGGAGAAAGAACTAAGAAAATGTACAAAATAGGTGACTCTGTAAGAATAAAAGTAGTAAACGTAGATATAGATAGAAAAGAAATAGACTTCAAGATACTTAAAAAATATTAAGGATATACGCATATTAATTTGTTCTGGAGGTGTTTGAGTTGATTTCAGAAAATGGCAACCTACTAAAAAAATTAATAAAAGATGGAAGACCTGTATCGGAAGCTTCTAAGGAAAATTCAAAATCTATAGAATCTGAGTATCTAAAAAATAGATTGAAAATATCTAAATTCGACGTGAGCGAATTTGGGATAGATGAAGAATTTGACGAGAGAATAATTAAAGAAGCGTGCAGGCTTTCTGATGAACGAATTGAATACGAAATTAATAAAAGAGTTGATTTGAGGGATTTAAAAACTTTTACAATAGATGGGAAAGAGTCAAAGGATTTGGACGATGCAATAAGTATTAATAAAAATTTTAATGGGAATTATATTTTGGGCGTTCATATTGCAGATGTGAGCCATTATGTGAGAGAGTATAGCTGTATAGATAAAATGGCTAGAAGAAGGGCTACATCTGTATACCTTAATGATAGAGTTATTCCAATGCTTCCACCAGAGATTTCAAATGGAATATGTAGCTTAAATCAAGGTGAGGAGAAGCTTACTTTGTCAGTATTTATGGAAATTGATAAGCATGGAAGAACTGTAAACCATTGGATTTGTGAAAGTGTGATAGCATCTCATCTAAGAACAAATTACGATGATGTATCGGATATAATTGAAAAAAAAGATACTAAATTAATTGAAAAATATAGAGATTTTTTGGAGGATTTTTATGAATCTGACAAACTTGCAAATATTTTAAGGGAGAAGAGAATAAAAAGAGGAGCTTTAAGTTTTGATACTCCGGAAAAGAGGGTTATTTTGGACGAAAATAGAATTCCAATAGACCTTATTACAGAAGAGAGAAGGGCAGCAAATATTATAATCGAGGAATTTATGATTGTTGCCAATGAAACTGTAGCAAAGCATTTTATAAATGAGGAAATTCCTTTTATTTATCGAATTCTAGAAAATCCTCATAGAAATAAAAATAAAGTTCCTTCTACATTCGTAACTACTTATGATTTGGGACTTAGAGAAATTGAGTTAGACGAAATAACACCTTTAGATATTCAGAGAATGATAAACAGCGTTCCAGATGAAGGTGTTGAGGAGCTTTTGAAGTGTATAGTGAGAAAGGCAAATAGACAAGCGAGATATTCTAGCTCTTGCACAGAACACTACACACTTGCTACAGACTGTTATTGTCACTTTACTTCACCTATCAGAAGATATCCTGATCTTCAAATTCATAGGATAATCAAAGATTATTTGAATGGAAGAATGACAGAAGCTAGAAGACAGCACTATGGAAGTTTTATCGAGGAAGTAGCTGAAATAAGCACGTTGAAGGCGAGAACTGCAGATAGGGCTGAAAGAGAAGCAGAAAACTATTATAGAAAAATATATAGAGCAATTCAAGAATCGTATTTGATGAGATAAATAAAAATTTATATGTTAATAACTATCAGGGATTGAAGTCATAGACAAACTCCTCTCCAGCTTCGACGTGTGTACAAATAAAAAGCTTTGTTATAAAATTTCCTCACGTCTCCAGATTGTCGAGAGCGTTTTGTCTATGAACTTCAATCCACCAAGTTAGTTATTATTCCTATAAAATTTGATTTGAACAGAGCCTATGATTAACTGTTGTAATATTTTAATTTTATTATATTAAAAAGACCATTAGCAAAATGCAATGGTCTTTTTTGTTTAAAATGAATTTTTGAAATTTAGTCTATATTTTTATCCCAAAATGGCTTTTTATAAAATTTATCTATTAGCCATTATTTAAAGTATTGTTGAGAAAAGCAATATACTTGCAACACCAACGACTAAAGATATTGTTATAGATTTGAATTTTGCAGCTACAGGTATTAGTACAAGTAGTGCTAGTATTTTGGGATTTGCAAGTGTCATAAATAGTGCATCGTCTTTGAAGAATACGTCTTTTGCAACTAGTGCGCTAAGCATTGCAACTGGAACGAATTTTAATACTTCTTTTAACCAATTTGGCATTTCTTTATCTGCAAATAGAAGAAGTGGAAGTACTCTTGGAACGTATGTAACTGCGCCCATTCCGAGGCAAACTAATAATATTGACATACTACTCATCTACCACAACTCCTTTCTTTTCTTCTGAAACTTTTAATATTTTTTCAATTATAAGCCCTGATGAACAAGCTATTATAGGTGCAACAACCATTATTAAACTACTCTGAGTTATGCTGTAAAGTACTATAAATGATAAAATTGAAATAATTGCCACTAAAACATACACAAAGTTTTTAATTGCGCCCATTATCATAGTTGTAAATAGAGCTGTTATTATAAATCCTGAGATATATGTGTCTATGCTGATGAAGTTTCCTAAGAAAGATCCTGAGCAAAAACTGATTAACCAAATAGCTAGACATAAGTAATTTACAAGCATTGCTCGTGTATCATCCCAGTTTGTAGATATGTATTTTTCGTAGTTTACTGCAAAAGTTTCATCAGTTAAACCTAGTCCAAAAGGAAGTATGTATTTCGGACTTTTATTTTTTATAACCATATTTAAGTTTGAACTCATTAAGAAATGTCTTAGGTTGATGATAAATGTAGTTATTATTATTGAAGTAACTGGTGCTCTAGAAGCTATCATTGAAGCTGCTATATACTGAGCACTTCCACCGAAAACTAATAACGACATAAGGAATATAAAGAATAAATTTAATCCTGCTGCATTTAATAAAATACCACCAACTAATCCAATTGGAACATAGGCGATAAAAATTGGTATAGACGCACGAAAAGCATCTCTGAACGCATCCTTGTTCACAGACTTAAACATAAAAAAATCATCCTTTCTTTATTTAACAAATTTCTAACAATCTAACCACCTATATTATATAGTAAAATAGAGGAAAATGAAAGAGATTCGAGTATATTATTCAATTAATATGCTTAACATAATAACAAAGTATTGCAAATTTTTATTTGCCACTTTTAGAAGAGAGTAAATTTATAAAAGATTAAATAAAAAGGACTATTGCAAATAATTGCAACAGTCCAGCTTTTTATTAATCTATTTCATTATTATCCATGCCTGAGTTTCCTGGCATTATTCCATATCCAAATTCTCTGTAGATTGAAGATGTTGGAGCTAACCAAACTTTACCAGTTCCAGTGTAAGTATTTAAGAATCCTTCACCGCTCATTGCAGATTTGAACAGTGATTTCTGAGATTTAGTAACAGTGAAATTAACAGATGCAGTTCTAGCAAATGAGAAGTCGCCGTCAACTTTTAATTCTTCAGTTCCGTCAAGTTCGTATTCTACGATTTCATTTTTAGGAATAGATAATTCTAGTACTAATACTCCTGTTCCAGAAACCCGTAGCTGGAAAATTCCTTCACCACCAAGTACAGCAGAAGAAACATTTTTCTGAGAAGCTGCTTTTAATTCAAGTGAGTCAGAGCAGCAGTAGAATACACCTTTATCTATTATAATTGTTTCGTTGTTTAATTCCATGAAGTAGTAGTGCTTGAAAGATGGCTCTAAGTAGATTTCGCCACTTCCTTTGTATGAAGGTTTAACTAAAGATTCACTAGTTAGTGCACCAGAGATACCTTTTTTGAAAAATCCTCCAACACCGCCCATTTTTGTATCAGAAACAAAGTTACCTTTAGAGTAGTAAAGAGCACCGGCTTCTGTTTTTATTGATGAATTGTTTAATTTTATTCTAACTATTCTCGATTTTAGTCCTGATTGTTTTGCAAAGTATAGCGCCATTGCCATAGCAGGATCTGAAGCACCATCTAAATTATCGAATTCAAGTACTTCAAAAGTAGAGTATCCGTCGCTTACACTTTCAATAACTTTCATTTTTTCTTTTAAATCCATATAATCAACCCCCTTCAAGAGTTTGGAAAAATAATTTTTTTGCTTATAAAATAGCGGAATAAATACTGAAAATTCTATCAATATTTATACTTTAATTATATTATATTTTGTTTTGCTGATAAAGATTTTTATTTATCATTGAAAAAAAATTTTGCAAATTGATGACTTTAAATTGGAGATTTAAAAATTTGAAATCATTAAAAAATTAGCGTAGTTAGTTTTAATTAAAAATAAATTTTCTTAAATAATTGACACAAATTTTTTGTTGTGATATAGTATAAGTTAGCTTAAAAGTATTTTTGTGAAGAAGGTGAGAAGATATGGCAGGAGTAAAGGTACTTGCGACTAATAAAAAAGCTAGACATGAGTTCTTTATAGAGGAAACTTATGAGTGTGGTATAGAATTAAAAGGAACAGAAGTTAAGTCTATCAGACGGGGTAGAGTCAATCTAAAAGAAGGATACTGCTCAGTTGATAATGGCGAAGTATTTATGAAGCAGGTTCACATAAGTCCTTATGAACAGGGAAATATCTTCAATGTCGATCCTCTTAGAGTTAGAAAACTACTTCTTCATAAACATGAGATAAGAAAACTTATCGGTGCAACTACTGTTAAGGGATACTCATTAGTTCCTTTAAGTATGTATTTAAAAAATGGTAGGGTTAAGGTTGAAATAGCTCTAGCAAAAGGTAAGAAATTATACGATAAACGTCAGGATCTTGCTAAGAAAGATGCTAAGAGACGTATAGAAAGAGAAATGACAGGTAAATATTAATTATTTGTGTTTTATGTGATTAGTGGTATAATATACTTACATTAAAGTATATTAATACTTAATATAAATAAAAGCTTTTAGCTTTTAAAAGTTAATTATGGTTTGTGTAATACACCGATTTACTTCCACGGACGTAAATGCTTCTTATAATAAGGGGGTGTAAAGGTTTCGACGGGGGTTTAGCACCTGAGGTGGCGTGTCGTGTTACTCTGGGTCACGTAAAAACTGGGGAATTTAAAATAAACGCAAACGATAATTACGCATTAGCTGCCTAATTGCAGCTTGTCCCTCTTAACCCTCCTGCCGGTTAAGACTGGACATCATCTATGCAGGGAACTACTTTTTGGATGCCGCGACTAAAAGTGGACTAATTGTGGCTGGTTGATAGTATAGCCTGTTGCTCGGCTATGCTTGAGACGAGATAAATAAAGAGACAACTACACACGTAGAAGCAGCAGGGAAAGAGCTTTCGGACAGGGGTTCGACTCCCCTCATCTCCATTTAAGAAAAACATCGACTTTTATAAGTGATGTTTTTCTTTTTTTTGCAAAAATTATCAAAAATAAACTTTGAAATAAGGTATATATATAATAAAGCTGAAAATAAAAGAAAATAAAATAATTAATATATTACGAAAAAAATGATTGAAAAATAAAGCTGATATTAGTAAATAAAGATAGAAAGTATAATTAAATTAAGTAGAGATTGTATATATAATAACAAAAAGTGTATACTATTTAAAAGTTACTAAAATAATATGAATAATAAATTTAAGTTATTAAAATTTTCTAAGGAAAACGATAACTTATAAAAATAGATAAAAAAAAGTAATAATAATTAGTAAAAAATGAAATGATAAGTAAAAAAAATAAATGAAATGAAAAAAAAGTTTCGGAAAATGTTCTGAAAAGCTTTACACTAAATAATGAATATGTTATATTATAGACAAATAACAGGCCTGTATAAAAAAACTCAAGGAGGAACTAATATGTCAGTTTTTGAAATGCCAAAATATAGACATCCAGACTTTTCAGAAGAAATGTTTGTAAATGCACCGAATGCTAAATATGAAGAAGCGGAAAAAGATGGAGTACTACCAGAATACTATCACAGTACTTCTATGTACCCAGAATATTTTAAAATAGATGGAGAATGGAGACTTGCAGAAGAAAGCCGTATGGACTCTTGTGTAATACTTCAGGACGACGGAAAACTTGCTGTTGTAGAAGCAAGAAACGTTAAAAAAGGCGATAAAGTAATGTTAGGTAGAACTGAAAGATGCGAAGAAGGAGTATATATGTACTGCCACGGATTTGAAGAAGCTACAGAAGCTTTAGATGACCAGTTCGTATTCCGTCAGGGAAGAAGCCGTGAAACATCATATGCTAGAGATTATGATAAATTATTTGAACTATTAAAATATGAAAAAGAACATGGTGGAAAAATAGTTTGGGTTATGGGACCAGCATTTGCATTTGATGCTAATGCAAGAGCAGCAATGCAGGCTCTAGTTGAAAATGGATATGCTCATGGACTATTAGCAGGAAACGCATTAGCTACTCATGACTTAGAAGGAGCTTTATTACATACTGCTTTAGGACAGGATATATACACTCAGAAATCTCAACCTAATGGACATTACAACCACTTAGATGTACTTAACAAAGTTAGAAGAAGTGGATCTATACCACAGTTCATGAAAGATTATGATTTAAACGACGGAATTATATGTAGTTGTGTAAACAACAATGTACCTATAGTTCTTGCTGGTTCTATAAGAGATGACGGACCACTTCCAGAAGTTTATGGGGCGAATTGTCAAGCTAAGTGCAACAGTTTATCATAAAATATCTCGAAGGGTGTTTTAAACCCTAAACATTTTCTTGGTCTAGTATTTAGTTTATACTCAACTAACTGAAC
>NZ_JBLOUI010000063.1:0-8031 GCF_047807365.1 Peptacetobacter sp. AB800
TTGTGGAGCTAAATTTGAATACAAAAAAACTGACAACCGTTAGGTGTCAGTTAAAGGTACTGTCATAAGAACACCTTTTAAAGGTGTTCTATGGCAGTATTTTTTTATTTGCCGCTAGGCAGCACTTTTTTGACTTTGATACGCATAATAGGAACTGATAAACCTTATAACACGTTTTTTTGTACCTGTTAGAAAGTCAATAGGAACAGTAAAATGTGGTGAGGTGATTACATATGCGTAAAAAAGAAGATAAATACGATTTTAGAGCTTTTGGTCTTGTCATCAAAAAAGCCCGTATGAAAAAAGGTTTGACCCGTGAACAGGTGGGAGCAATGATTGAGATTGACCCTCGTTACCTAACAAATATCGAGAATAAGGTGCAGCACCCAAGTTTACAAGTGTTCTATGACCTTGTTTCATTACTGGAAGTTTCCGTTGATGAATTTTTCCTGCCTGCGTCTGATCTGGTGAAAAGCACCAGAAGACGACAGTTGGAAAAGCAGCTTGACAACTTATCTGATAAAGATTTAATCATCATGGAAAGCGTTGCTGACGGAATCATTAAGTCTAAGGAAGTGGAGGGAAATTAACCCTCCATTTTTATATTCTTTTTGAGTGAGTATGTTCCTGTTAAAATTGCTGTAATACAAGCAACCACATGACTAATTAAAACAGCAACCCAAATACCATTTAACCCAAAACCTGCATATGAGATAGCATATGATAAAGGTATACGAACAACTAAGTAGTAGAAAATCATTAGTAACATACTCTTTGTTGGACTTCCCATTCCATTTAGACTTCCCAAATAGCAGTTTGTTATAGTATTCAAAATATATCCTATGCTAATAATCATAAAATACCCTTTTACAATTTGAGCTACTACGTTACTTGAAACAAATAGATTAGATAATTGCGTTGAAAAAGCAATAACCAAAGCCGAAAGTATCAATAAAACGACACCTCCGTATTTTAAAGACAGCTTTAAATAATCTTTTGCTCTATCAGCTCTTTTTGCACCAATACATTGTCCAATAATAGATGTCAGCACCATATTAAATGCCATTGCAGGATAAAATAATATTGTTTCTAATTTTCCAGTAATTCCATAGGCAGCAATAGCAGAAATACTATATGTGCTAATAAGAGAGGTTAAGAAAGTAGTGCTTATAGCTGGAATACTTTGCTGAATAACAGAGGGAATGGCATTTTTTATTAATGGAATAATTGTGCTTTTATCAAAATCAACAAATGAAAATTTAAAAATTCTTTTCTTCCTAATGTATATGAGCATAAAAACTAAACACAATGATTGAGAAAGCAATGTTGCAATAGCTGCTCCTTGAAACCCGATTTTTTGAATAAAAATAGGGTCTAATATTGCGTTTAATATTGTTGATATAAGCATAGCAATCACTTGAAACATCGTGTTTCCAAAGCTACGGAGAACTGCGGTGAAATATAAATACAGATATACAGGTAAATATCCTAAAATATAAATTGATAGGTAGTCCTTTGCCATACTCATTGTTTCCATTGGTGTATTTAATAGCTTTAATATAGTAGGCAAGAGAAGCTCCAAAAGTAATGTGACAAGTAAAGAAAACACTACTGCAATACAAAAAGAAGTGGAAATCAAAGTTCTTTTTTTCTGTTCATTCTTAGCACCTATTGCTTGTGATAATAAGATGGAAACACCATTTGTAGCTCCCATTGCAACAGAAGTCAAAATTAAAATAATGGGTGTGGAATTAGTCAAAGCAGCATACGCTGTTTCACCAAGTAAATTTCCAATCCAAAGGCTGTCAACTAAGTTATAAGCCATATTTAAAAACATAGCGACAATCATTGGAAGTGTCATTGCAAGCAAACATTTTTTTGTATTCCAGTTTATAAAGTCTAATTTTGTGTTCATAAAATCCTCCTATTATGAATGAATATCATTCATTTATATTCTAAAAAAATTCCCTGCTATTTAAAAGCAAGGGGAAAATTATAGATTAAATAAATCAAATAAAACTGCTTTTATTTTTTTGTTTTTTTCTTCTGATGATAGAGTTTCATCTGCCAAAATTCCAAGCTGACCGTATACACAGAAATTAGCATATGATTCAATATCTGAAACATGAAGTTCTCCAGTGGCGTTTCCGTTTTCTATTAACTTTGCAACAATAGGCACTAATTTTTGACAAACACTCAAAAATAGTAAATCATGAAAAGTTTTATTTTTCTCATTGTGAAATGTATCATAGTATATATCATTTGCATTTTCTGATAACACTTCCATATGAGTAATCATATCTTTTATAGAAACTTGTTTAACACTGTTTTTTAACTTCAATTTATTAACTAATATATCAGCGTATTCATTGATCGCTGTTTGAAAAAGAATATCTTTTGATGGAAAATATCGGTAACAAAGTCCTTGTGCTACACCTATTTTTTTTGCAATATCGGATATGGAAGTTTTCTCATATCCTTTTTCAGCGAATAATTGCATAGCTGTTTCCAATATTTCTTGCTTTCTTTCCTCTGGTTCTTTAGAAATACGCATATTTAAACCTCCTTTTCATATAGAGTAACATTTACAAAATAACGTGTCAATGACTGATGTTCACTCACACTTACTTTATTGCATATGATATGCAGGAGGTAGTTCCTATATGCTCCCAAGTAACATTGTGAAATCTTCTTGATAACAGACTTAGCATTTCTTTCTTTGAATATATTTTTACATCACCCTCTTTACTGTATTTTATGTAGATGTTCATTATTTGACGTGCAAGCGGCGGTTGCCAACAATCACCAATGATTATCAAACCACCATTTTTTAACACACGATAGGATTCATCTAATACTTTTTCTGGTGACGGATAATGATGAAAAGAATCATTACAAATAACAACATCAAATGTATTATTGTCAAAAGGTAAGTATTCCGTATCACCTAGTATAAAATGTGCTTTATCTATTTTTTTCTCATTCGCTATACTAATCATTTTATCTGATATATCTATACCAACTAACCGTTCTGAATGATACTTCTGTTGTATCTGGTAAAGCAATTCTCCTGTTCCACACCCTAAATCTAAAAGAGATGAAAAACTATCATTTTCTAATAACTTTAATATGTAAGGATAAAGCGTTCTGGCATGTTGACCTTTAATATCACTATCATAGGTTGCTGCCTGCTGATTAAAAGTTCTTTTTGAATTTTCTTTTATAGTATTCATTGGGTTACACCTCCTTTCAGTTATGTATTATACAACTTAAAAATCTTGATGTCAATGAATAATATTCATTCATTAAAAACAGGCTTACTCTAATATGCACATATTAAAATAAGCCTGTTACATTTTATCCTACAATCTTCCAGTTACTATCCTTTTCCAGCGTCAAGTCAATTGTGAAATCTGCGTTGCCTTTGTTCGCTGGTCGAGATACTTCACTGACACCGATACCTTGACCTGTTCCCCGTCTTTGGTGAAGATAGGATTTACCAGTTCTGAAAACACATAATCACAGTTTACAGGAGAAAGTGCATTGCCAGACACATAATAGGCAAGTTCTTTTTCCGTTGCGGTAGGATAGAGCTTGAAGAAAGTTTCCGAAAACTCTGTCACTTCCTCCGCTGTGGAAGCGTCCACCGTTCCGGCGGATTCCAGCGCTATTGGTTCATAGCTGGATTTTGACGGTATGTTGCTGATGGTCGGATTCTGGGTAATAACCATGTTCCCGTTGCTATCTACATGAACCACTACCATGTAAGCGGAAGTGTATCTGGCAGACTGTTCACCCTCCGTTACCATCTGATCTACGGAGTAGACAACGGTAAAGTCGTCTGTTCCAGTCTGTTCTACTTCCCATACCGTTACATCAGTCACCGCAGAGCTTGTGGGTATATCCTGCCGAACCGTATCTACATTCAAGTCCTGCAAGCTCTGTGTCAGATAGCTGCTGATGGCAGCGGTTCTTTTGTCAATGGATTCCTGTGTGTTGCTCCATGAATAGTAGGATTTTGCAAAGCCTTTGACAAAATTCTCTATCCTGTTGGTATCAACAATACGCTGTTCAATGACTTCCTTTTCATGTACCGTGTGCATATCAATGGCAGTAAAATTTTTATATACGCCAAAGCTAACGCTTGCAATCAGCACCAGCCACAAAGCAATCACGGACTTTTTATTTTTTTTGAGAATTTGAAAAAATGATAACTGTACAAAAATATTTATATAGTATTATAAAGTAAACAAAAAACATAATAACCACAAAAACACTTTATTAAACAAGAAATTACAAAAAAATCAAAAAAAATTACCTTTCGTATAAACATTACAAACACTACACTTCAAAAAAACGGATAAGCAATTTCAATGCTTACAGTGTGTTTGACGAAAATATATAAATTTGATAACATTTAACATATAAGTTATGAGATGCCCTTTGACGTTGTTAAAGGGAATTTTTTTAGATTTTAAACACTATATATAGTGGTTATAAAAAAATCACATACTATATATAGTTGTTTGAGGGGGAATTATAATGATTGAATTTATAAAGAAAAGAGACGGCAGAACGATACCATTTAATGAAAATAAGATAACTAGAGCTATCTTTCTAGCGGCTTCAGATGTTGCTAAAAAGGAAGGAAAAGCTCCAGATTTTAAAATGGCAGAGGATTTAACACAGGAGGTTATAGCTTTATTAGAAAGAAGATTTGGTGAAGAAGTACCTAGTGTTGAAGATGTACAGGATGCTGTTGTAAAAGTACTTATAGAAACAGGACACGCTAAAACTAGCGAGGAATATATACTTTATAGAGCGGAAAGAACTAGAGTTAGAAATTCTAAGACTAGATTAATGAAGGCGATAGAAAAGATAACGTTCTCTGATGCAGGCGATGCTGATATAAAAAGAGAAAATGCAAATATAGATGGGAATACAGCAATGGGAACAATGCTGCAGTATGGTAGTGCTGTTTCAAAAGAGTTCTGTAAGACAAATGTGTTAAAGCCAGAACATGCAATGGCTCATGATTCAGGTGATATACATATACACGATATGGACTTTTTAAATATGGGAACGCTTACTTGTTGCCAGATAGATGTTGAAAAATTATTTGAAGGTGGATTCTCAACAGGACATGGGTTCTTAAGAGAGCCAAACGATATAATGAGCTACGGAGCATTAGCAGCTATTGCTATCCAGAGCAACCAGAACGATCAGCATGGTGGACAGAGTATCCCATTCTTTGATTATGGTTTAGCTGAAGGTGTTCATAAAACATTTAGAAAGTTATACATATCTAACTTAACTAAAGGACTTGTTCTTTTAGATGATATGGAAGATGAATCTACAAAAGAGGCAGTTAAAGAGATTGTCTACAATGTAGAGAAAGAAACTAATGTAAAAGCAAGTCTTGATATAAATAAAAGTGAAGAATTTACATCTAGAGTAATCGAAAAATTAGCAGCTAAGTTTAATATAGCTGTATTAGAAGCAGAAAAAATAGAAAAGTTTGCTTATAGAGAAGCGTATAAAGAAACTGATAGAAAGACTTATCAGTCAATGGAAGCATTTATACACAATTTAAATACTATGCATTCCAGAGCAGGGGCACAGGTTCCATTCTCTAGTATAAACTTTGGTACAGATACTTCTTCAGAAGGTAGAATGGTAAGTAAGAACCTTCTTCTTTCTCAGGAAAAAGGTCTTGGAAATGGTGAAACACCAATATTCCCAATACTTATATTCAAAGTCAAGGAAGGGGTAAATTTAAACCCAGGAGATCCAAACTACGATTTATTTAAGTTATCTTGTAGGGTATCTGCTAAGAGATTATTCCCTAACTTTAGTTTCTTAGATGCACCATTTAATGCACAGTACTACGTTCCAGGAAATCCTGAAACAGAAGCTACTTATATGGGATGCAGAACTAGAGTTATAGGTAATGTTTGTGGACCAGAAACAGTTAGTGGTAGGGGTAATTTATCATTTACTACTATAAATCTACCAAGATTAGGTATAATTCATGGATGTGTAGATGGTTCAAATCCTGATATAGATGGGTTCTTTAAGGATCTTGATGAAAAGATAGATTTAGTTATAGATCAGTTATTAGAAAGAATGGAAATTCAAGGAAAGAAAAAAATGAAAAACTTCCCATTCCTTATGGGACAGGGAGTTTGGATGGGTTCTGATGAGCTAGGTCCAGAAGATGAGTTAGCAGAGGTTATTAAACAGGGAACTTTAACAGTTGGTTTTATAGGTTTAGCTGAGTGTTTAATAGCGCTTATAGGTAAACATCACGGAGAAAGTGAAGATGCCCAGAAGCTTGGTTTAGCTATTATTTCTCATATGAAGGACAGAATGGATGAAGCAACAGAAAAATACGGACTAAACTTCTCATTAATAGGTACTCCTGCAGAAGGTTTATCAGGTAGATTTACTGAGATAGATAAGAAAAAATACGGAGAAATAAAAGGTGTTACAGATAAGGAATATTATACAAATTCATTCCATGTTCCAGTTTATTATAAGATAAGTGCATTTGAGAAGATAAATATAGAAGCACCATATCATCAGTATACAAATGGTGGACATATTACTTATGTTGAGTTAGATGGTGATCCTACTAATAATTTAGAAGCATTTGAGTCAGTTGTTAGAGCGATGAAAGACGCTGGAATTGGGTATGGAAGTATAAATCATCCTGTTGATAGAGATCCTGTTTGTGGATATTCTGGAATAATAAACGGAGATATATGCCCAGCATGTGGACGTAATGAAAAAGATAGCGATATAAAATTTGAAAGAATTAGAAGAATAACTGGATATCTTGTTGGTACCGTTGATAGATTCAATAATGCTAAGAGAGCAGAGGTTAGAGATAGAGTTAAGCATATGTAGTGATTAGATGTAGTTTTTTAGGGTTGAGAAGGAAGTGGAAATTTATGGATATAAGGATAGCTTCAGATGTTACTTTTGATAGTATAGTCGATGGTCCTGGTTTGAGAGCTGTGGTTTGGACACAGGGCTGTAAGCATAATTGTATAGGATGTCATAACCCTCAAACTCATAGTATAATGGGTGGTAAGATTGTAGATACAAGTGAGATTATAGATAAAATTAAGTCTAAAAAGCTTCAGAGTGGAGTGACACTATCTGGAGGGGAGCCGTTTTTACAGCCAGAAGCAGTTGGAGAAATTGCAGCAGCTGTTAAGGAAATGGGGATGAATGTATGGTCTTTTACTGGGTTTACATTTGAGCAACTTACAGATAAGAAAAATAAGAATTATTTTAGCAATCTAAGACTTTTAAATAATATAGATGTTTTAGTGGATGGTAAATTTGAAATAAATAAAAAAGATATTTCTTTGAAATTTAGAGGTTCATCTAACCAGAGAATTATAGATGTTCAAAAAAGTTTAAAATATGGAAGTGTTGTAATACGGGAAGAGTATACAGAAAACTATGTAGATACATTTTTACCAATGGCAAAATAAAATAGATTAAAAAGTTTGAGTGTAGTAGATTTTACTGCACTCTTTTTTTATGAAAATTTTATTGGAGTTAAAAAATGCCTAATAATCGGATAAAATAAATATTTTAAAAGCGTTTGATAAACTCTTAAAATCAAGAGGAAAAATAAAAAATAAAAAAAGTTTAAAAAAAGTGTTGACGTCAAATCTTAAAGATGATAATATAATACTTGTCCTTGAGAGAGGGCAACGAAATAGAAATAAATGAACTTTGAAAACTGAACAGCAGATATATTTAGTTTGAACAAACAGTTCGAACGCCATACAAACCATGCCAGATATTTTGAGATAACATCTGAGCGGATTTAAATTTTATTTTGAGCAACGGAAATTCTGAATGATAATGAAGAATTTCGTTGGCGATATAAAATTTCTTCGAAATTTTATTTTGAGAGTTTGATCCTGGCTCAGGATGAACGCTGGCGGCGTGCCTAACACATGCAAGTCGAGCGATCTCTTCGGAGAGAGCGGCGGACGGGTGAGTAACGCG
>NZ_JBLOUI010000064.1:0-7441 GCF_047807365.1 Peptacetobacter sp. AB800
TCGCCTATGCTTCGCAGCATAAACCTTGCAAGTCACTATCAAGTTCATTGGTAGCTACGCCTTTTATGGACTTTCACCACAGATTAATAGCATGCCCGTCATACCAAAAAACGGATAAGAGTAAATTTTTCTCTTATCCGCTTTATTTTTATATTTATGCTTAGTTTTACTTTATTTATGTTTTACTAGATTAATCCCCTACTCCAAAGTCAGTATTATTATAAAGAACTTCTATATTTGGATTATCATCTAAATATTTAAATGTCTCACAATACCATTTTACAAGCTCCTCATCTCTCTTAACTGGAGTCGTATTATTTACAAATACGTTTATAGTTCCTCTTTCAAAGTAGTTTTCTACTATTTCTATGTCTCTTTTAATCATTTCCTTAGTCTGACCTTTCATACCGACAAGTAGACAAGGTGAGTTGAAATATTTTCTAACATCTTCGTAAGTCTTGAAATTAGCACATTTGTTAAGGTATCCATTTCTAAAATCATTGTCAAATGTTTCAACACCTATTTTGAATTTTACCTCTACTCCTTTGAAGAATTCCTTCATTTCTTCTAATCTGTTTTTATAGCACCAATGGCTTTCAAACCAAAGAGTTTTTATATTTTTTTCTAATACTATCTCTCTTATTTTTTCTAGAGTTTTTTTCGGAATTTCAAAGCAGCTACCAGAGTTTATAACCTCTAATACCCCAAATTCTCCTGTTATATTTTCAAGAACTTCAAAGTTTGTTTTGTTCATTTCTTCTTCATTCTGTGAGTTGTCATCTATATAATCGCAGAAAAGACATTTTCCCCATACACAAGGAAATGCTTTAAGCAATACTATTTCTCTAGGATTTTTTTCAGTTATTTTACTGTATCTATCCATTATTTCTTCCTCCGTCTGGACTTCTCCTTATCTTTTTGAAAAGGAAGCCACAAATTTTTTAGGCATTGCATTTAGACCTAAGCTCACTAGTGCAACTGCTGTAAACTTGTCCGCATAGTCAGTAACTATCTGAACTAAGAATGCTGCCATTACTTTATTCATACCTATTCCACTTAGGAACTGTAGTATATATGAAGATCCTGATGATGTTATACCGTCAAATAATACAACTGTTATTATTGCACTAACTATTGATGTAGGAATTGCGAATAATAGAACACCTAGAGGAGTTTTCATTCCTTTTAGAAGTCCTTTTTCAGCAACTATTCCCGCTAGTAGACCTGTTGATATCTGAACTGGAGCGTAGTATAAAGAGTACACGTCAAATGTTCCACTTATTAAACTTCCGCAAACCCCTGTCATCACAGCGTATTTAGGTCCAAGTAATATTGCAACCATTATTGTACCTATTGAATCCATATATATAGGTAATCTAAGTGTCAATGCTATAAACGCACCGATTATATTTAAAGCTATACCAAATGCCATAAGTGTAAGTGTTTTTGTATTAAATTCTTTTTTCTTTTCCATTATAAATTTCCTCCCATTGCTTCAATTAATTCCTCGTTTCCAGGGAATATTCTGTTCATAAACATTTTCATAGTTTTTTCTGAGTCTACTTCAGTTAGTACTAAAGCATTTTTTTCTTTTTTATAGAAGTCGAATTCATCTACTATTGTCATTCCAATAGCTTTTCCTGCTTCCTCTACTTCAACAAAATACTCTTTTCCACTGCATATACTCTTATCTATGAAATAAGCAATTGCAAGAGGATCGTTTATAACGCATCCTATGATTCCCTCCTGATTCCAGTGGAAATCTATATAGAATCTTGTTATTTCTTTTATAAATTTGTACATTTTTTCGTTGCCTAGTCTGCTCATAAGCTCTAGTCTGTTTGGTGTTAATACAATTTCTCTTGTAACATCAAGACCTATCATCTGAACTTTTACCGGCATATTTTTGTAGACATAGTCCGCTGCATGTGGGTCAACCCAGTAGTTAAACTCTGCAACTGGTGAGCAATTTCCATTAGATTTGAAATTTCCTCCCATTGTAACAAATTCGTCTATGTTTGCAAAAGCTTCTTTGTCCACCTGTAATGCTTTTGCTATATTTGTAAGTGGTGCAAGTGCTATTATTGACACATTTTCTTTTCTTTTAAGTGTGTCCACTATAAACTGTACTCCACCTTCTTTAGGCTCAACACCTTCTACATCTGAATAGTTGTTTTCACCTAGTCCATCCTCTCCATGAGTGTCCTGTGCTGTTACAAGTTCTCTCACTAGAGGTAGTTCTTCACCAATGTATACTGGTATGTCTGTTCTTTCACATATTTCCAGTACTTTGATTGCATTTTTTGCACCCATTTTTGCAGGTACGTTTCCACTGCATACCGTTATTCCCAGAATTTCTAATTCTTCAGATTTTATCGCAAGCATTAGAGCTAATGCGTCGTCGATTCCTGGGTCGCAGTCGATTATTACTTTTCTTCTTTCCATTTTATATCCCTCCTTTTATTATTGCAAAGGAGAACTATACGACTTTTTTGCAACAAAAAAAGCCATATCAAAGGATACAACTTTATATACTGCCACTATATAAGATCCTTAGTTTTTTATACTTGGAGTTCTCGAACAAGTCCCAACATTCCTAATATTATTTTTCAGAAACGTTGGATTTTAAAGGTTTATACTACTTTAGTATATTGAATTTTTAGCAAATGTCAGAAGAATCCGCAGAAAAATTATATTATCCACAGTTTTTCAATCTTTATTTTGCTACTTTATATATTATATATGCTTTTTGTTTTCTTTTCAAGAACTCTTTATATTTTAATATTTATAACATTTTATTTTAACTAGTTATTTATTTTTCGCCAAAATTCGCCAAAAATATTTTTGGCGAAAAAAAATACCATGTGATTATTTTTCACATAGCATTTTTTATTATTTGTCTATTTCATATAATTTAATATCAAGTTTTTTCTAAAACTCTACTCCAAGAATATCAAGTGCATCTTCAACACATTCTATCTCAAGAGGGAAGCCTGGTCCCTTTTCTCCGTCGATATCTGTTCCTAAATCATCGTCACAATCTATTCTAACTTTCTTAGTCTTAAAGTATAATATTTCATTGTCAGTTTCAAAATCTAGATGTTCACCTTTTAGCACACCTATTAAAACTGGTAATAGCTTTGGAATAGGCATTCCTTTGAATATTATAACATCTAAATATCCGTCATCTACCTCAGCCTTATACGCTAAATTTATGTTTCCTGCTGTCTTTCCATTAAAGACAAGCATTAAATACATATTTCCAGAATAACAAGTTTCTTCTGATTGAACGTCTATGTGAAATTCTCTCATAGATCTAGCTTCTTCAATTCCTTTTATATAGTATGTTATTCTTCCAAAAGAGTTTTTTATGTCGTTATTTATTTTCTGAGAAACATCTGTAAACATACCCGCACTAGCTACATTCACAAAGTACTTGTTATTCACCTTCCCTAAATCTATTTTCTTAGGTCTAGAGCTTATGATTTTCTTAACAGCTTCTTCAGGATCATGTTCTAATCCAAGTGCATTTGCAAAGTCATTTGCCGTACCAGATGGAATTATACCAACTGGAAGATTTATATTTCTTCTTTTTAACTCATTTACCATTAAATCAATAGTTCCATCTCCGCCACAAAAGACAACATGATCATATGATTCGTCTAAATCTTTGAAAGAAGCCGATACTGGTATATCATAGTCTAATCTATATGGTATTACTGTATATCCATTTTTTTGATATATTCTTATTATGCTATCTAGTTTACCTGCTAGTTTTTTCTCTCCAGAATTTGGATTATATATAAATTTTACTTTTTTCATACTTCCTCCCAAATTCCTAATAACCTAAGTTTTCATTAAGGAATATTACATGCATTCTATCTCCCTGAACCTGTTTTTTTATAGTAGTGTAATTGTCACAAATTCTATCTGGACTTGAACAATTTGCACACATACCTGTAGTTGCACAAGGAGTTTTTCTATTTAATCTCTTTGTATTTGCTGGAGCTGCTATTGATTTTACTCTCTCTATTGCTTCAGCTTCATTTTTAACTATTTTGTTAGCACCTACAATTACGATTACCTTATCTGGTCCATACATCATAGCAGCAACTCTGTTTCCATTGCCATCTACATTGTAAAGTTCTCCATTTTCTGTTATAGCATTAGTACTTGTGAAGTACGCATCGGCAGAAAATGATTTTCTAAATATTTCTTTTGTATCTGCTGGAGTTAGTCCTTTTTCATATCTATCAAGGAAAGTATATCTTCCTCCTCTTAAATAGTCGATTACACCTGTCTCAAATAATGTCATAGAACCACCACAAGCAACAACAGAATCTTTAGCTACTATTTTTTCTATAGTTTCTATAAGTTCTTCCTTGTTGTTTACAAGATATCCATTCATATTATTTTCTTCAAGAGCTTTTATTGTTTTTTCAATTCTTTTTTCGTTTAACCATTCTATATTTTTATCCACGTCGAACACTTCCTCACCACATTTTTTTGCAAATCAAGTTATATTTTAAAATTATAACTCAAATTCACATTATAATAATATCATATTTCTATTAACTTTACTGAATTTTATCTTCATAAATTTTTATAACTTCTGCAAAAGAATTTTCTATTTTGTTTTTATCTTCAGAACTAAAGCTACCATCCAGTCCAAGGTTAACATCATTTTCTATAACATCTAATATTTGGTTCATTCCTTCTAAAGCACCTGGTATCTTTTTATAGTCGTCATCTAATTTTTTCTTTAGTTCTTTGTCTTCTCCATCTTTGTCTAACTGAGAATATCTAAAATCCAAGTATGTTTTTATTTCTTCTTTGTCTATTGATTTAATAGCTTCTCTTTTTTCCGCTATATCATCTAATATAGATTCTAATCCTTCTTTCGATACATCCCAGTTGTTATCTTTTATTGGAGTAACAAAATCGTTGTACCATTCTAATTCTGATTCGAATCTTAAATCAGTAAATTCATCGTTCATTTCTGAAACTTCTCTTATTCTTTCTTCTGTAAGTTCTTCTTGCTCTTCATTAGTTTTTCCTTTATTGCATCCCGTTAAAATTAATGTCATCATAGCAAAAAGAATTATGATTTTTTTCATTTAATCATTCACTTCCTCTTTCGGATTTTATTTTTATTATCTTATTACCTCAACAACTTCACCATTTAATGAGAATGATCTAGGCTGAGTTATTTTTACATTTACTAATTTTCCTATTAAATTATCTTCTTTACTATCAAAGTTTACAGTTTTGTTCTGTCTAGTTTTTCCAGTGTATCTATTTTTATCTTTGGCACTTCTTCCTTCAACTAGCACTTCAACCACTTTATCCTGATAGCTATAGTTTATATCGTTAACTATTCTGTTAACATGTTCTAATACTTCATCAAATCTTCTGTGTTTTTCGTCTTCTGGAATCTGGTCTTCCATTTTAGCAGCTGGAGTTCCTTCTCTTTTAGAGTATATGAATGTAAATGCTGAGTCATATTTAGTTTCTTCTATTACATCTATAGTATCCTGAACATCTTCAAGAGTTTCTCCTGGGAAACCAACCATTATATCTGTACTGAATGCTATGTCAGGTATTTCTTTTCTAACTTTTCTTACTATATTAAGGTAGTCTTCTTTTGTGTAGTGTCTATTCATTTTCTTTAAAAGTGTACTACTTCCACACTGAACTGGTAGATGTAGGAATTCACATATTTTATCACAATCTCTCATAGCATATATTACTTCATCAGATAAGTCTTTTGGATGAGATGTCATAAATCTTATTCTTTCTAATCCTTCTATTTTGTTGACTTCTCTTAGAAGTTCAGCAAATGTCATAGGATTTTCAAGAGTTTTTCCGTATGAGTTTACGTTCTGCCCAAGTAAAGTTACTTCTTTTGTTCCATGAGCTACTAATTCTTTTATTTCGTCAATTATATCCTGTGGCTCTCTACTTCTTTCTCTACCTCTAGTGTAAGGAACTATGCAGTACGTGCAGAAATTGTTGCATCCGTACATTATGTTTACAAATGCTTTTAGTTCAAATTTTCTGTTACTGTGTAACCCTTCTATTACTTCTCCATCTACATCCCAAACTTCAACTATATTTTTTCCAGTAGTTATCTGTTTGTATAGTAGTTCTGGGAATCTATATAGGTTATGAGTACCAAACATTAGGTTTACGTGTTTGTGATTTTTTTTGATTTCTTCTACAACATGTGGCTGCTGCATCATACATCCACAAAGTGCTATTTTTACGTCTGGATTTTTTCTTTTTGTGAATTTTAGCTGACCTAGGTTTCCATATACTTTCATTTCTGCGTTTTCTCTTACTGCACAAGTGTTGTATATTATTAGGTCTGCTTTGTATAGTTTTTCAGTTCTTTCGTATCCCATTCTTTCAAGCATATATGCTAGTTCTTCTGAGTCGTGCTCATTCATCTGACACCCGAACGTACCACAGCCCACGACAGGACGACGGTGTTTTTTCTTTGCCCACCGGTCATTAAGTTTTCTAACTTTATCCATGAACACTTCCTGTTCTTCTAGTTTTTTAGGGTCTAATACTTTCTGTCTTGGTTTCTTTACTTCTTTGTTTATGTTAATTGTTTCCATTTTTTTCTCCTTTTCTATTTATAACTATCCTTTTTATTTTATCACAGTTTTGAAATATTTTTTAGATGTTATTTTTATTAGTGATTTATTTCGGAAAACAAATATATTATTTTTGTGTAAAATTATAAAAATACTTGACTAATGGTTACCATTGCAGTATAATATAATTAAAGGAGGTGATAAAAATGAGCAACAAAAAAGAGAAAGCAAAATGGGAATTAATCTTAATAAAAGTAACAGTTGTTAGTATGATAATCGAAACTATAAGCAATGTACTAACAAAAATAATAAATCTTTTTAAATAATTCCAAATGGGGAGGTTGGCTCCCTCCCCTTATAGCTTTCTCTAATATCATTATAACACGAAAGGAGGATATAAGGATGACAGAAGATAAAAAAGTTAAATTAATTAAATTTATTGTACTTTTACTTTCTGTTGGAATAGTTTTAAAATTGCTTGACTTGATTCGTATTGTTATAAATGCTTTTTAGATAAATACTTTTTTAGGAGGATTAAAAAATGGAACAATTTAAAAGAAATGTAATAATGAATAAAGCTGGTGGTGCATCTGGTAAAAATACCTATTCTTATAAGCTATCTCTTCCAGCTCGGGTTATAAAAGAATTAGGTGTTACTCCTGAAGATAAGGGTCTTATCCTTACTTTAGAGGACGGAAAACTTATAATCGAAAAAGACCACTCTGAAGAATAAAAAAATACTGCCATAGAACACCTTTAAAAGGTGTTCTTATGACAGTACCTTTAACTGACACCTAACGGTTGTCAGTTTTTTTGTATTCAAATTTAGCTCCACAATT
>NZ_JBLOUI010000065.1:0-6899 GCF_047807365.1 Peptacetobacter sp. AB800
CTAAAAGAGGATTAATAAGTTGCTTAGATTATTATATGAAATTGAACCGCGGAGTGCCGAACGGCACGCTCCGTGGTGTGAGAGGGGCTACAAGTTAGCCCCTACTTAATTGTTATAATTAAAGAAATAATATAATATTCAAAGAGAAAGGTGATTAAATGGTTTCCTACATATTAATAATCCAAAATGGTCCTATACTTACATATGAATATTATCCAAATGGAGAAAAAGATTTAAAGGGTTCTTTTTCTATCAATAGAGATACTAAAGAAATATTTGATATACATCTTTCTCAGTGGGAGTATTGGGATGAAGAAAAACAAGATGGAAATAGAAAGTATTTTATAAAAGTTGTAGAAAGAGTTCTTAAAGAAGAAGCTAAAGAGGGATATGTGGCTTGGGGATAAAAGCATTTTAACAGATAATTGTTAAGGTGCTTTTTTTATTTTTTGCATTATGATAAAATAAAAAGGATAGTTATAAATAGAAAAGGAGAAAAAATGGAAACAATTAACATAAACAAAGAAGTAAAGAAACCGAGACAGAAAGTACTAGATCCAATAAAACTAGAAGAACAAGAAGTATACATGGACAAAGTAAGAGTCTTAAATGAAAAATGGACTAAAAAGAAAAGAAGAAAGCCAACAGTTGGGCTTGGGACATTCGGGTGTCAGATGAATTACCTAAACACGAAATAAAGATATAATTAAAATGTATTTTTTAATTATATCTTTATTTTTTTATTTTAATTTCTTATAAATAGATATTTAATTATTGAATTTGCAAAAAAAATGCAAAAAGATTGATTAAACACTTGACAAAATGTATAATATACAGTAAGAGAATTTATGATTAGGAGGTATAAATATGATTCTTGAATATAGATGTTCAAATTTTAAAGCAATAAAAGAAGAGGTAGTATTTTCTATGATGGCATCATCAGATACATCTAATAGTGATTATTTACTAGATTTTAATGATAAAAAAGTAAATCAAGTTTCTTCTATATATGGTGCTAATGGTTCTGGCAAAACTTCACTTTTAGAATCGATTAATTTTTTAAAAGGACTTATATTAAATGGAATAAATCAACAACCTGGAGATTATATACCAATAAATACACATAAGCTTTCAAAAGCAGACGAGCCATCTGAATTTATTTTACAATTTGTAAAAAATGGAATTAGATATATGTATGGCATTTCAGCTACAAAAGAAAAAGTTGTTAAAGAATATCTTTATCATTTCCCTAAGAAGAGACCAGCAAAAATATTTGATAGAGAATATGAAGAGTATACTTTTGGCAAGAACTTTATGAGTGAACTAAAAGAAGCTCTTTTTAAAGCTAAAGAAAATAGACCATTTTTATCAGTTGCTGCGAATAACACAAATATAAAAGAGATAGAAAATGTATTTCTATTTTTTAAAGAAGATATTGTTGTTTATTTACCAGAGGCAATAAATAATTGGCAAGAATATTCTTTTAATAAAATTAATTCTGATAAAAATTTAAAAAGAAAGGTAATTAATGCGTTTAGAAGTCTTGGAGTAAATATAAATGATATAAAAACAGAGCGACATAGAATTTCTTTTCCAGAAGAGATGTTAGAAGACTTACCAGTTGAATTACGTCCTATTTTAAGTGATAGGGCAGCCGAAGTTAATGCAGTTTTTCTAGACTATGGCGATTTTATGGTATCTATAGATGATGAGTCAAGTGGAGTAAAAAAACTATTTGAAGTTTTATGTCCTATTATCGATATTATTGAAAATGATAAAATTCTTTTATGGGACGAGATAGAAAATGGATTGCATGATATTATATTACATAAATTGCTACAAATTTTTATTAAAAATAAGGATTCAAACGCACAACTTATATTTACAACACATGATATAAATCTTTTAGATTTAAATATTCTAAGAAGAGATCAAATTTGGTTTGCTGAACTTGAAAGAATCAATAGACAGACTGAGTTATATTCTCTTTCAGAATTTAAAGATATAAGAAAAACTGAAAATGTGAGCAAAAATTATATAAATGGAAGATATGGGGCAATTCCTTTTTTAAAAACTAATATTCAATTCAAAGGAGGAGAAGAATAATATATGAATAAACCTGAAGATTTATTTAAACTCTTTGATAGAGATAGAACACAAAAGAAAAAGCTTGTTACTATTTTTGAACTAGATGAAATAAAGTACCATTTCGATGAAAATATAAACTCAATAAGAGACTCCTTTGAAATAATAAAAGATTTAAAAGAAGATAATAAGAAAATGGATATTTTAAGATACCAAATTATATCATTAGATAGTACAATTGATTTTTATATGCATGAGATTACAAAATATGGTATGAATAGGATGTATAATGGATACTGGGAAAAAACTGAAAAATATAATAATTTTAAAATAGAAATGTCTGATATACATAAAATAATGATTTCTAAACAAGATGATATTTTTAATGAGGTAGTAAATAAAAAATATGCAAATGATACTTTTATGACGTCAAAAAGTATAATAGACCAATTAAAATTAATAGGAATCAGTCCAAAAGAGTTAGCAGATAATGTATTTTATGATAGAAATAGTAAAGAAAATACAATGGATAAATTAAAAACTTTTTTAGACAAGTTATTTGTTAGAAGAAACCTTATAGCTCATCAATCAGACAGAAACCATGCTGATGCAGAAAAAAACTCTATCAATGAAGATTATGTAAAAAAACAAATTGATATGGTTATAAAATTTATTAATGGAATAGATACTCTAATAAGAAATAAGGATGAGATTGATAGATAAAGACCTAGTAAAATAGCTCTAGTAGATAAATACTAGGTCTTTTTTATTATTTATAGTAAAATTTATGTACTAGTCCATTTCTAAAAATTATAGAGTCAACTCTTTTATCACAGACTATTATCTTTTCAATTATCGTTTCAAAGAAGTCCTTCAATATTTTCCTATCGTTATTCATAGTCAATTCCTTCAGAGAAGAGCCAGTAAAGTCTAGTCTAAGAAGTAAGTCATCCATCTCATCCATAAATCCTAAGTCAGTTATCTTAGGTTTATTCTTTTCATTATTCAAAGCATTTAGTTTTTCATTTACTTCAGATAGCTTGTCTTCTATCTCAGTTTTACGTTTATAGAACTCTCTCTCAGACATAGGAACATCATCATATAAATAAAGATTAGTAAGACGTTCTGCAGCTCTTTCAAGTTTAGATTTATTTTCAAGAAGAGAATCTATCTCAGATTTATTACTTTTTACCTTTTCAAAATCAACCATCTTATCTAGATCCTCATACTTATAATTATTTTTTCTCATTTGTTTTATGTATGCCAGCATAGAAAAAGTATCATATAAAGAATCATAGTCCAGGCACACATCAGAATTACCTAAAAGCCTATTTTCCAAATCTTCAAGATTAGAAGGAATTTTGTTTATGCAGCTAATGAAATTCAAAACATACTGGAGCATAAAATCACCTATAGTAACATCAGTTACAATTTTATTATCACAGATAACTCCTTTTATTTTGCCACCGCATATATACCTACTAGGTTTATAACCATCTTTACGAGGCTTATCCAAAGAACAGATATATTTAGCTCCACAAGTCTTACAATAAATAAGTCCACCGAAGATATGTTGTATCTGATTCATACTTCTAAATCTGGAAGCATTCTTCTTAGCATTTTCTTCTATAATCTTATTACAACGTAGCCATTGCTCTTCTGATATAATTCCTTCATGGTTGTTTTCTTTTACAATCCATTCATCCTCAGACTTCTTTTTACCTCTGGCTGACTCACGATAGTTATATCTCAATGTTCCGTAGTAGAATGGGTTATGGATTATATCTCCAATACCTTTACTAGTCCAACTACCGCCACGTTTTGTATGTACGTTATTCTCATTTAAGTATTTTGAAATAGCAGCAGTAGACTGTCTTTTTTCGTACATATCAAATATAAATCTAATCGTTTTAGCCTCATTCTCATTTATTACAGGATACTTAGTTTCCTCATCATAAGAATATCCTAGAGGAACATTAGCTCCATTCCATAGTCCTTTTTCAGCTCTTGCAAGCATAATAGAAGTAACACGTTCTGATGTCAATTTTCTTTCAAGCTCGGCGAATACAAGTATTATTTTAAGCATTGCTTCACCCATCGCTGAACTGGTGTCGAATTGTTCATTCTTAGAAACGAAAGTACAGTTGTATTTTTTCAACTCCTCATACATATCACAGAAGTCTAAAAGGTTACGACTCACTCTATCTATTTTCCAGACAAATAGGTGAGAGAACTCTCCTGATATTATTTTATCCATCATATTTTGAAATGCTGGTCTATTAGTATTTTTACCAGAGAACCCTGCATCCTCAAATATTTCATAGTCGTCGATATTAAAAGCATATTTTGCGTAGTTGATTAAATCTTGACGTTGAACTGGTAACGAATCTTTATCTATCTGATAAGTTGTCGATACTCTAATGTAAAGAGCTGCTTTCATTTATTACACTCTCAAGCTCAGAAAATAGAGCTATTATTTTGTAGTAGCTTGAAACGTAAAGGTCTTCAACTACTTTTATGTTTAATAGTTTTTTCAGATAGTATAAAGATTTGTTAGTCAATGTTAATAGTGATATTTTGATTTTTATTTTGTAAAGTTTAAACATTAAATCCACCTCCTGAAAATATTAGAACATATATTCGAGATGGTTTTAAATAGCAAAAAAGCTACGATAAAAAAATAATAGTTTTCCCAGATGTGGGAAAAGTTTGTTACCACAAAAACAAAGCATTGATTTTTAATAATAAGAAGTATATAATGATATATATAAAAGAATATTCTTATTTATATTTTAGGTGACTGTTAATTCAGTTACTTAATATGATAATGGAATAAACAGAAAAGGGTCTTTGTGGTTTGGCGAGTATTAATTTACTTGCTTAAAAGCAGAGACCCTTTTATTTTTAATTATACTTTAAATAATCAAATATCTTTACAAGTCTTCTAAAATTACTTTTATTAGACTTAGAAGTAAAAACATCTTGATGATTATTATAATATTCTTGTAAGAAGTTTTGTAAATCATCAATATTAATATTTTCTTTTTCCATTAGAGCAATTTTGTATAAAGCTGCATCATCTCCATACATAGCAATAATTTCTCTAATAGTTTTCCCTTCTAAATCAGATGAATATTTTTCTCTATGTTCTTTTATAGTTTTTGAAAGAAGCTCATCAAAGTCATTTTTTATTAAATTATTTAAACAACTAGGAATATCGCAGTTACAATTTTTTAAATATTTATATATAGGTAAACTGTTAGCATTAGAAGGTTTTAAGCCTGGAAGAGTGTCTAAAATAATATGATTTGCATCAAGGTCTTTATTATCAAAAATAATATCTAGGAATAACTCTTGTGCAGTAATACCTTTATATCCTTTTTTAGAAAAATTATTTGAAGAAACACCAACACCAAGGACAAATTCAAGATTATCTAAATCAGTATCATTATCAAAATTCCAATTTGCAACTTTTAGTGTTTCAGTTGGTTCACTAGTTAAAACAAGATTGTAAACAGATTCTTTTAAACGTCTTAATATAGAAACGGGATATTTAGAGTGTGTTTTTAATATAGCATTATAAATAATATGAAAATCATTCAACTCTATCCTTGTCATTACAATTTGTTTATTTTTATCAAAAGATATTATTGATTCTGATATTTCTGGAGTATTCTTTTTAGGATTCCATTCAACAAAGAATAAACGATTTTTCAATTTTTCTATATTTTCCTGAGATAAACAAGCAGAAATATTTTCTAAAATATTTATTATATTTTCATCACTTATAGAATAACCAATAAATATAACAGGATGCTCCATAAATAATGTCATTATCTTTGCTGCTAAGTATTTACCTTTTTCAGCAAAGTTTTTATAATCCTTTTCATCAATAACAATGCTTTCAGGTTTGTTACAGCAACCATGTATTTTATAGATTTCAGCTATACCTTGTAAGTTAGAAAATATAAGCTCCTCTTGTCCAACAAAAACTTTATAATCATTAACTAAATGCTCTAGTAAAGTATCATAATTAGTTGTAATGATACTAGAGATATTTTTCTTGGATATTTGACTAAATAACTCTAACTCTTCAACTAGATTTAAAGATTCAAAATCACTATTATTGTTTATATAATTTGCAATTTCTATTTTTAGAGGACTAATATTGTGTTCTATACTATCTTTATAATTATTTCTAATATCCTCAAATTTATCATCTGTATACCACTTTTGAATAAGATCTTCTTCTATAAGAGTGGCAACTTTTTGAAGGTCAACTTCTCCAGATTCATTTTTAGAGAGAGAAACATATTTTCTAAATGCAAATTCAGAATCATTAATTCTATTTGAAATTTCTTGAAGTAACTGTTCCCATGTTGGTAGATTTAGATATCTTCTTGAAAATCCAGAACCTATAAAAAGTACAGGATTTGAATTACAACTATTTAAAAGAGTACTTATTTTATTTTCCATTTTGACACCTCCATAATATATTATTGTATTTATATTATATAACAGAATTTAGTATTTAAAAGATGTATTTAAAGCAAAAAAACATACTTTAAGTATATAAAAAGAGCAAAATATAATATATAAATTGCCAAAATTATACTAGAAAAATTGATAATATATGATATAGAAATAAAAACAACTTTTCCCAGATATGGGAAAAATAGGCATAAAAAAAGAGCGATAAAAATCCAATGTCATTAAGTTAGCATTGTTAATGAGGTTATCTAAAAGAAAAATAGCAGGAAAGATTTTTGCTTTCCTGCTATTTTTATATTTTAAACACACAAATAAGACAGATA
>NZ_JBLOUI010000066.1:0-5232 GCF_047807365.1 Peptacetobacter sp. AB800
ATTTTATTAATTATTTTTTCATCTTTTCGCTTTTTCAATACATTCATATTACTATTGTACACAAGTTTTCCACAGTTTTAAATTATTATAATTTCCTTAAGAATAAAAAAAGATGCCCCTAAAAAGAGACATCTTTATAAATTCTATAATTATCAAATTATAAAACTGCTATTAATTCTATTTCAACTTTAACGTCTTTTGGTAATCTAGCTACTTCTACGCAAGATCTAGCTGGTTTGTTTTCACCGAAGAATTCAGCATAAACTTCGTTTAAGTCATTGAATTCGTTCATATCTTTTATGAAAACTGTAGTTTTAACAACGTTAGAGAAGTCTGCACCAGCTTCAGCTAATACATTTTTTATGTTAGTTAAAGATCTAGTTGCCTGTTCTTTTATTCCACCTTCAACAACTGTCATTGTTTCTGGATCTAGTGGAATCTGTCCTGATAAGAATAATAAGTTTCCTGCTTTTATAGCCTGAGAATATGGTCCTAAAGCTGCAGGAGCATTGTTAGTGTGTATTACTTCGTGTTTCATTGGAAAACCCTCCTAATATTATATTAATATAAGATATGTGTTTTTATTAACACTATATTTATATTATACTCTTTTATTTATATTGATTCAAATATTATTTATATTTTAATAAATTTATTTTATGTTTTAAACTATTTATAAAGATATTTTAAATTTGTAACTATATTTCTTTTACACAGAATCCAGCTTCAACTATTGCTGATTTTACTCTCTTAATATGGTCGAAGTCTAGAGTTTCAAGTATGAATTCAGCAGACTGTTCAGTTAAACTATCTCCAGATGCTAAGCTTCCCTGATTAGCAGATAGTATATTAGCTCCCGTTTCGCTTATTATACTAGTAACTTTTTTGAAGTTACCTGGTTTATCATTCATGCTAACTTTTAAGCTAACTCTTCTTCCTTCTTTAGCTAAAGCAACACCTATTATTCTGTATAGTGTATTAACGTCTACATTACCACCAGATACTACACATACTACATTTTCTCCAGCTTCTGGTTTATATTTTCCACTTAATAAAGCTGCTGTTGAAACTGCACCAGCACCTTCAGATACTATTTTCTGACTTTCCATCATAAATAATATAGCCTGTGCTATTTCATCTTCTTCTACAACAACAACGTCATCAACTAATTCTTTTATTATATCAAATGTTAAATCTCCAGGAGTTTTAACTGCTATACCATCGGCTATTGTAGGTGCATTGAATGCAGATGTAACTTCTCCATTCTGGAATGATTCTTTCATTGAAGGTATATTAGCTGTTTGAACACCTATAACTTTACAATTAGGGTTTAATGCTTTTGCAACTACTGCTACACCAGCAACTATTCCCCCACCACCTATTGGGCATAATACAGTATCTACTTTGTTATCTAACTGTTCAAAGAATTCTAATGCTAAAGTACCCTGACCAGCTATTACATATTTATCATTGAATGGATGTAGGAAAGTAGCTCCTGTTTCTTTCTGTACTTCTACTGCTTTAGCATATGCATCATCGTAAACTGTACCATTTAATACAACTTCTGCTCCGTAACCTTTAGTTGCACTAACTTTTGCTAATGGTGCAGTAGCTGGCATTGCTATAGTAGCTTTTATTCCTGTTAATTTTGCTCCAAGTGCAACACCCTGTGCATGATTTCCTGCAGATGCTGCTATAACTCCTCTTGCTTTTTCTTCTTCAGTAAGATTTGCTATTTTATTACATGCACCTCTAACTTTGAAAGATCCAGTTTTCTGTAGGTTTTCACATTTGTAGTAAACATGAGCACCAGTTTTTTCGCTTAATTTTGTACTTTCTAAAACGTCAGTCTTTTTAACTATATCTTTTATAGTCTCTCTCGCCTGTTTTACATCTTCTAAAGTAACCTGTAACATTTAAATCAACTCCTGTTAAATTATATTTTTCTTATTTCATTTTTTATTCTATAACCTTTTCCTAAAAAATGCAACAAGTTTTGCATTATTTTAATTTTATAGAGAAAACGTATTTTGACATTAAAAAAATATATTTTGGTATATACATTTACTATTTCTTTTTATTTATTAAGTTTTTTATCCTTTATGTATTTAAAAATATCTTTTTTAAGTATTTTAGCTTTATTTTTTCTCTTTACTTTTTCAAAAAAAATATTATAATTAAAGTGTAAGTATATGTTTCAGATGAATTAAATTCATATATTTTTATATATTGATGTCAAAATGTATATTCATTTGAAACAATTTATAATGATAATTATATTTATAGAGTTTATATTTTAAGGTTATATTTTAAGAATTATATTTTAAAGATTATAAATAAGGAGATTATGAAAAAATGATTGACTACACAAAGGATGAAATCAAAAAAATGTACGATAGATTAAGTCCGTTTGAATTTAAAAACGAACTTATAGAAATCGCAAAGGATACTTCAAACACTAAAAACATACCTTTACTAGATGCTGGTAGAGGAAATCCAAACTGGACTTGTTCTTCTGCTAGAGAAGCTTTCTTTACATTCGGACATTTTGCAGTAACAGAAACAAGACTTAATTGGGATTTAGGAAATCTTTCAGGTATGCCTCAGAAAGAAGGTATAGCAAAAAGATTATTTAAATATATAGAAGAAAATAAAGATATGCCTGGTGCTTTCTTATTAAAAAATATAGTAAATTATGGAATAACAGAAATGGGATTCAACCCAGATGAATTTGTTCATGAGTTAGCAGACGGTATAATAGGAGATAACTATCCACTACCAGATAGAATGTTACCTCATATAGAAAAAATAGTTCACGACTACTTAGTTCAGGAAATGAAATACAATATAGATGATGAATACGGAGATATACAGGTGTTTGCAGTTGAAGGTGCTACTGCTGCAATGTGTTACATATTCGATTCACTTATGGCAAATGAGCTTTTAAAAAGAGGAGATAAAATAGCGATGATGACTCCTATTTTCACTCCTTACTTAGAAATACCAAATCTTCCAAGATACAACTTCGACATAATAAATATAAATGCAGATGTTGTAGATGAAAGAGGAGTTCATACTTGGCAGTTCTCAAGAAAAGAACTTGAAAAATTAAAAGATAAAAACATAAAAGCTCTTTTCGTTGTAAACCCTAACAATCCAGCTTCAATAGGTATGGATGAAAATACTTGCAATGAATTAATAGACGTTGTTAAAACATATAATGAAGATTTAATGATAATATCAGATGACGTTTACGGAACATTTGTAAATGACTTCTCTTCATTAATGTCAAAACTTCCTTATAATACTTTAGGAGTTTATTCTTATTCAAAATACTTCGGTGTTACTGGTTGGAGATTAGGAACATTTGCAGTTCACGAAAGAAATGTTTTTGATAAAAAAATAAAAGAATTAAAAGGTGAATCTAAAAAAATAGTAGACAAGAGATACAGTGATATGAGTCTTAACCCTTCTGCTCTTACATTTATGGAAAGAGTTGTCGCTGATAGTCGACGGGTTGCACTAAACCACACAGCAGGACTTTCTACTCCACAGCAGGTTCAGATGGCATTCTTCTCTGCTTTTGCACTAATAGACAAGGTTGACGCATATAAAAAATTAAACATGAGCATATGTAGAAGAAGACAGAGACTTCTATTTGAATCTCTAGGAATAGACTATGTAAACTTAGAAAATAGTGCTGCATATTACTTCCAGTTTGATATAGATGAATGGGGAAGATTAAATCATGGTCAGGAATTTGTAGACTTTATGCACAAAAACTTTGATGCATGCGATATATTATACAAACTTGCAAAAGACTACGCTATAGTTCTTCTTGGTGGTAACGGATTCGCTGCACCAAAATGGTCTATAAGAGTTTCTCTTGCAAACTTAGACGATAGAGCTTATATAACAATAGGTGCATCTATCAAAAATATACTTAACGACTATGTTGAGCTATGGAAAAGTAAAAAGACTAATTAATACTATTTAAAAGTATGATTATGATGTATTTTATGCAAAATCTAAAATAAAAGATGTATTTATTGTATTTTTTTGTTATAATTTCTATTGGAATATTAATTATTTTTTATTAGAAAGGTGTATAGATTATTATGACTACTAAAAAGAAAGTTGCAATTGTATTTACTGGTGGAACAATATCTATGACAGTAGATGACCAGGTGGGGGCAGCAATACCTACTCTTTCAGGAGAACAGATACTTTCTATGGTTACTAATATAGATAAAGTTGCCGATATAGAAGTTCTTAACTTTGCTGAAATACCAGGACCTCATATGACTCCTTACAGAATGATGGAGCTTAAAAAATATACTGAAGATCTTTTAGCTAGAGAAGATATAACTGGAGTTATCATAACTCACGGTACTGACTCACTAGAAGAAACAGCTTATTTCCTAGATTTAACTATAGACAATCCAAAACCTGTTATAGTTACTGGTGCTATGAGAAGTAGCTCAGAACTTGGTTACGATGGTTCAAGTAACCTATCAGCTGCAGTTTGTACAGCTGTATCAAAGGATGCTATAGGAAAAGGTGTTTTAGTTGTTTTAAACAATGAAGTTTTACTCGCTTCAGAAGCTACAAAAACTAATACATTAGCTTTAAATACATTCCAGTCTTTAGTTGGTGGACCTCTTGGTTACATAGACTGCAATGAATTAGTTTTACTTAGAGATATAGTAAACAGAAGAGTTATAAAAACTGATAAAATAGAATCTAAAGTTGCTCTATTCAAAGCTTGTGCTGGAGAAAACAGCGACTTCATAAAAGCTGCTGTAGATTTAGGATACAAAGGTATAGTAATAGAAGCAATGGGTAGAGGAAATATACCTCCAGAAATGTTACCTGGTGTTGAATACGCTAGAGAAAAAGATTTACCTGTTGTTATAGTTTCAAGATGTCATTCAGGTAGAGTATTTGATAGCTACGGATATCATGGTTCAGGTAGAGATCTTAGAAACTTAGGTTGTATATTTGGTGGAGATCTTCCAGGACAGAAAGCTAGAATAAAATTAATGCTAGCTCTTGGACAGACTGATGATATGGATACTATAACTGACTACTTCGAAAGAGGTATATACGCTTAATTTTAAAATCTTGAATTTATAATCTAAGTGCAACAAAAAAAAGAACTCATATCATTTTCTTGGTATAATATTCATGCCAACAAAAATTAAAACCAAGGAGAAAATGATATGAGTCTAT
>NZ_JBLOUI010000067.1:0-5208 GCF_047807365.1 Peptacetobacter sp. AB800
TAATTAAGACAACTGGACTAAATAAAATAACAAAGGAAATTTTCACTAAAAGAGGATTAATAAGTTGCTTAGATTATTATATGAAATTGAACCGCGGAGTGCCGAACGGCATGCTCCGTGGTGTGAGAGGGGCTACAAGTTAGCCCCTACTTGATATGTCATTAAAAAAATGAGTAGTAAATAAATGACATTTTAATATAATTGATAACAAAAAATTATAAAAACAGAAAAAAATAAAAAAAGTACCGTTAAAAAACGGTACTGATTAAAAGCTATTTAGTTTTAATTTAATACATTAATATGTATTTGCGTTTATCTATTTAAATCTGAATTTATTCCTACTATATACCTTTCATTTACTACATAAAGTTTGAATTTATGTACAATCACAATATCTTCGAGATTTTCTAAAACGCTAACAACACGAACACACTTACCTCTTATCTCGGTAGGCAAATCTAACGAATTTTCTAAGTTAATATAATCGTCATACTGATACATAAAATCATCCCCTATATTTATAATGTAAGTTAATTATACTACAAAAAAAAGTTAATTTCTATAATTAAATTGCCAATTTTCAAATGAGAGAGTTACAATTTGGTGAAAAAAGTTTAGTTTAATACATATAAAGATGATTTTGTAGTATAATGTAATAAGTTGTGTGATTGAGTAATATTTGTTGGTAATTTTTTTTAGGAGGATTAAAGATGACAGACAATAAAGAAACAAAAAAATCGACTTCTCAGAGTAAAAAGAAGTCAGCTACAAAAGCTGCTAAAAGAAGAAAAAAGAAACAGCAGCAGAGAATAATTATAATAGGTGCAGTAGTTTTAATAGTTGCAGTTTGTGCGGTACTATTCAATGTACTTGCTGGTAATAATGTGTATGACAAGTCAAATCCAAGAAGTGCGGATTTAACAACTACAACACTTACAGAAATGGTTGAAAATACTTCAAAAGAGGCTGAAAAAGGTCCAGAAAAAACATCAGGAAAAACAGTATATATAACAATAGATGATGGACCATCAAAATATACTGATCAGATGTTAAAAATACTTGAAAAATATAACGCTAAAGCTACATTCTTCATGATAAATGGAAATATGAAAGCTTACCCACAGCAGGTTAAAAACATAGCAAATAGTACAAGTACAGCTGGATTCCACAGTGTAACTCATGATGTAAAACAGTTATACAAAGCTCCAGATGCAGCTAAGAAAGAATTTGACCAGTGCTCTAAAACTTATACAGACATAACTGGAAAAACTTCAAAAGTAATAAGAGTACCATTTGGTAGTAAACCATATACTACACAGGCTTCATATGACAATATGGTGGCTGCTGGATATAAAATCTGGGACTGGAACGTTGATACAAACGACTGGAGAGGAAACGCAGCTCAGATAATGAATGTAGTAAAAACTTATGGAAATGGTCACAATGTAATAATATTAATGCATGAAAAACCACAGACACTAGAAACATTTGATGCTTTAGTAAAATACTATGCTGACAATGGATACGAATTTGCAGCAGTAGGACAGAACGAAAAACCTAAAAACTTCTGGTTACAGAATTTAAGTTTAAACTAAGGAGGAAGGAAAATGTTTAAAAAGAAATTAGCAATAGCTTTAGGTATGGTAGCAGTTCTTTCTCTAACAGCTTGTTCAAAGGGAACTGTAGCCAAAGTAAACGACACAGAAATAACAGCAGATGATTTAAAAGTTGCAAAAGCGATAATAACATCTGTAAACGAATATAAAACAGGAAAAGACGCAGAAGATATGTCTAAAGAAGAAGAGGAAGAGTTAGAAAAAAATGCAGCTACATTCCTTGTAGATAGTGAAGTTGTATATCAGCAGGCAATAGCTGACGGAATAACTGTAAAATCTGAAGATAACGACAGTAGAACATCAGAATTAAAAGAAGCTCTAAAAGAAAATCCAAAATTCAAAAAAGATTTAGAGGACAATGGAGTTACAGAAGAAGCATTAGAAAACTTTATAGCTAAAGACAATGTAATAAACGCATATAGAGATGCTTTTAACGAAAAACAGACTGTATCAGATGCAGAAATAAGCGCTTATTATGCTAAACATAGAGAAGAGTTCAAAAAAGATATGGTAGACGCATCACATATACTATTTGCAACAGTAGATAGAAACCAGAACGCAGTATCAGATGAGAAAAAAGAAGAAATCAAAAAAACTGCAGAAGAAGTTCAGAAAAGAGCAGCTTCAGGAGAAGATTTCGCAGCACTTGCTAAAAAATACTCTGACGACAAAAAAACTGGTGAAAAAGGTGGAGATTTAGGATACTTCACTAAAGATGCAAAAGATGCATTATTTACAAGAGAAGTGTTCAAGCTTAAAAAAGGCGATGTATCTAAATTAATAGCTACTAACAACGGCTATGAAATAGTAAAAATAAACGACATAAAATCTGAAATAGAAGAATTAGATAAATGTAAAGAAGAAATAAAGAAAAAAATATTAGATGAAAAATATATAAAACATGTAGAACAGCTTGTAGAAAAGGCTGAAGTAAAATAAAGGGTTAGATAATTAAGAAGGTGTATTAATTTGAAGTGTAGAGAATTCAGATTCGAAGGAGCGGATGGGAAAGAAATATCTGCTATTAGATGGGAGAATGAAGACGAATACAAGATAAAAGGTATTGTTCAAATCTCTCATGGAATGGCTGAAAATGCAAAAAGATACGAACGTTTTGCAGAAAAGCTTACAAAATCTGGATATATAGTATATGTAAATGATCATAGAGGACATGGGGAAAGTGAAAAATGTCTTGAGGATTTAGGATATCTTGCTGAAAATGACGGATTCGACATACTTGTCAAGGATATGAAGATTCTCACAGACATAATAAAAGCTGAAAATCAAGGAGTCCCAGTATATCTTTTCGGACATAGTATGGGCTCATTTGCAGCACAGAAATATCTTATAGACTATGCTGATTCTGTAAATGCGATAATTCTTTCGGGGTCTTGCGGAGATTTTGGGTCTGTTTTAAAACTAGCAACACCTGTAATATCATGTGTAGAGCTAGTACACGGAGATAGACATAGAAGCAAATTCTTAGATAAATTGATTTTTGGTGGAAATAATAGACAATTTAAAAATCCTAGAACAGACTTTGATTGGCTTTCTAGAGATGAAAAAGAGGTAGATAAATATATAGCCGATGAAAAATGTGGCTTTATATGTACTACAGGATTTTATAGAGATTTTATAAATGGTCTAAAATATATTGAAGACAAAAGAAATTTATTAAAACTAACTAATCACGTACCTGTTTTAATAATATCTGGAGAAAAAGATCCGGTTGGTAAAAATGGAAAAGGTGTAAAAAACTTGTACGACAGATATATAAAATATGGTTTAAAAGATGTTTCAATGAAGCTATATAAAGATGCTAGACATGAAATATTAAATGAAATTAATCGTGATGAGGTAATGCAAGACATTGTAGAATGGCTTGGAACGAAATAAATAAAAAATTATCTCAAAAGTAATTAAAAAATAAAGAATATAAAAATAAAGTATTGCACTCGGCTAAAATAGTTTGGGTGCAATATTTTTTTGCATAGATTTACATCTCATAAAGTATTATAATATAGATTATAAGTAATAATAATTTTAAACTCGAAAGGAATATAAAATGGGATTAAAAGAATTTGAATTTATAGACAATGCCGTAAATATACTCGATGATATGACTCCTATGCTTTTAGACATAGCAGATGAGATAGAAACATACTTTGAAAAGATACTTCAAGAAAAAGAACAAGAATATATAAGTATGTCATCTAGAGTCAAATCAGAATCTAGTTTAAGAGAAAAGATAATTAGAAATAGATACCTAGTTAAATTTGATGCTGCATCAGAAATGATGGACTTTTTACCCGATTTAATAGGAATAAGAATAGAGTGCAGATTTATTGAAGAGGAAAACAAGGTTTACAGAGCTATTAGAAGATATTTTAATAAAACAGATGATAAAGTATACTACTACAATAAATCAAATAAAAATATACAGTTAAAACTTTCTGAAAAACAGCCGTGCAGACAGAAAAATGGATTTGAAATTTATAAAATTGACGGAATATACAAAATACTTAACAGAAATATAAACTTTGAATTGCAGATAAAATCAATGGTAAATGTATTCTGGGGTGAAATAGAACATAAGGTTATATACAAAAATAACACATATCTTCTACAGGATGGATTTATAAAGGATATGATGAAGACTATAAAGCAAAGCCTTACAATGATAGATAAACAGCTTCTTAGCCTTTACAAAACATTCCACACACCTCATGTATTCAATCGGGATATAAGTAGGAGTGAAATAGAAAAACTATTTGCTAAGTTTGTATATGATATATTCTCACAGAAAATGCTACAGAGCATAGGATTTATAGTTGACTTTAAAAAACCATGTGAAACTATAATCAGCTATTCTCTTGATAAGGTAGAATCTGAAGAAAAAATTCCGGAGTATATGCTTAGTGAATTTAGTATGTTTGGACAGATTGTAACTAAAGAAATAGATTTTAATTCTGAGATAGAATTTGAAAGAGAGCCAGTATTTAGAAGAGCATTTGGGGAAAGACTTGGAGCAATGTTTAGAAAAAGACTTAATACAGAATTCCCATGGAATTTATTCTTTAGAATACTATTTGAAATAGAGCCTTGTAGCAATACAGGAGATTTTGAAAACTTTATCTACTACATAAGAGATACTGTATTAGGTGGAGAGGCTAGAAATGAAATAAAAGATAAATTTGGAAGAGAAGAAGGAAACAAAATAATAGACGATATATACGATGTAATAGGTGATTTCTTTGAAGAGGTAACAGGAATAGAAATACTTTACAAAGAAACATTGGATAAGATAGCAGCTACAACAGACGATGTAGTAATATACATATGTGAAAACTACGATAGCTGTGAAGAGTTTGAAAATGAAATAGGAGAATTTGAATCAGTATTCAGCGAAAAATTAAGAGATATCCTAGATTAGGATTATATGTTATAATTTAAAATGAAAAAAATAATAAAAAGTAAATAATGGTTTTGTTAACTTGATATGAAAAAAATACTCTCGAAACAAAAAATAAATCGATGGGTTAAACTTGATTTCAAAAATTTTAAAAAATTGCACAACAAATAAACCTAACAA
>NZ_JBLOUI010000068.1:0-5158 GCF_047807365.1 Peptacetobacter sp. AB800
GCGACCACACATTTTTTAATTCTTGTCAACATTTTTATAAAATAAAAAGACCCCATATTATTTCTAATATTGAGGTCTTTATGTTTTTCTACTAACTTAATGACATTGGCTCCTCAGCCTGCTTTTTTAAAATTATAAGTCTTTTGGGATTAATTTATACTTGATTATCTCTATTTATGAGATAGGATAGTTTCTGATGTTATTATTGGATTCATCACATCATCTATAGATGCTGTTGTTCTTACATCCATTTTATTTTCTTCTTTTACAAAGTTTCTTGAAGTTATTATTGGGTTCATTATATCTTCTTCAGCTACTTTGTTTAGGTTGTCATTTTTAACTTCTTCTTTTACGAAATCTCTTGAAGTTATTATTGGGTTTAAGCTTTCGTCTATTTCTAATGCACTTACACTCTGTACTCCAAGTCCTCCTGCTACTACTACGATTGCTACTGCTGCGATTATTTTTCTAAGATTTAAGTTTTTCATGACTGTCCCTCCATTTATGTTAATGTATTTTTTACGATTTTGTTTGATATTTATTTATCTCTTTCTTTGATTATAGTTTAACAAATGTTTTGCAAAAAGTAAAGCCTTTTTTGAAAAATTGTATTAAATTTTTTTATTTTACCTTACAATTTTGATAATTAAACAAAATAGTCTTATTTACATATATTTTCAGAAAAATTAGCCATAAAAATTTATTTTTTAATGAATTTTAGACTATATTCCACAAATTTTCTGACAATTCACCCCTATTTCACAACTTGTATACAGGTCCTAAGTTGTATCTTTTTAAATATAATTTTCTGACAATTCAAAACAACTTGACTATTCTGTAGTTATTTTTTTAACATAATTTATTTCTAATTTACTATTCTTTTTATAATTTTAATTTATCTTTTAGATATTTTGAATATTTTTTATCATTCTTTTTTATAATGTGGTTATTTTTATTCATCTATTCCTATTTTTTATATAAATATGTATATTTTTCTACAATCTATTCAAATAATTATCTACATATATATAATGTAGAAACTTTTAAACTAAAAAAAGCCCCAACTACATAATCACTGTAGCTGAGGCTTTCTTTGCATCACTATATATTGAATACTTCTTTTATTTTTTCAAGCACTCCATTTTCGCTGTTCTTACCAGCTATAAATCTGGCTTTTTCTTTTAATGCATCTATAGCATTTTCCATTGCATAACTATAGTAACCACATTCTATAAGTTCTAAATCATTCATCTGGTCACCAAATATCATTATCTCTTCACTTTTTAGACCATATCTTTCTTTTATATGCTCAAGAGCCTTTCCTTTTGTTACTCCTTTTTCCATTATATCTAACCAATGAGGTCCTGATGTACATACTGTCATATACTCGCCAAATTTATCAAAATAATCCTGGCAATGTTCAGAAATAGGTCTATCATCGTATATCGCTGTTTTTAGTACATCTTCCTTAACATCTTTTAAATCATCTACAACTGTTACACTTGAGCAGTATATATCTAACATTTTTAAGAATTCTTCATCCTTACATTCTGTATATGCAGTATATTTAGTATTTAAAAGAATTTCTTTATTTTCTGCAGCTCTAGTGAAGTCTATTATATCTTCTACATTTTTTCTATCCATTGGATCACATAATAGTTCTTCCCCTTTATTTACTGCAAAAGTTCCATTCTCAGCTATAAACATCATTTTATCTTTCACTGATTCAAAAAGTGTTTCAAGTGCAGGATACTGTCTCCCACTTGCTGCCATAAATGTAATTCCCTTTTTATATAATTCATTGAAAACATGATTAAATTCTTCGTTTAATTCTCCATTATTGTCTAATAGAGTACCATCTAAATCTGTCGCTATAAGTTTTATCATAGAATACCCCCTCTTAATTTTTAATCTTTTTATAATATACCCCACCTTTATGAAATTTTCAAGAATTTTAGTTTTCAATCTATATTTATAGTTAAAAAAGTTGTAGAATATATTCTGTGACGACAATATAAGATAAAAAGTCAAAATCTATTGAATAATTCTCTGTATTCTAATATAATTATAAGATGATTTTATAATATTCTTATAAAGTCGAGATTATTTAATTGAGTAAAATTAATTGAGAAAAAAAGAATAAATTAAAAGAAAGAAGGGATTTTTTTGTCTAAACTCAGAAAGCTTGTTATACTTCTTGCGGTTCTTGTTATAGCCTTTCCGACATGTGTGTTTGGATATGTATATACAAAATTAAAAACTGTTCAGGATAGTGGTGATTACGATGCCCTGAATAGTCTGGAACACAAAAACGATAGCAACATAACAAATATACTTCTTCTTGGTACAGATGGTAGACCTGGCGAAAATGCTCAGAGATCTGATGCTATGATGATTCTTACTATTGATAACAAAAATAAGAGTCTAAAGCTTACTTCTCTTGGTCGTGATACATATGTAGACATACCAGGGCATGGAAAACAGAAATTAACTCATGCATATTTCTACGGTAAAGCTGATTTACTTATAGAAACTATAGAAGAAAACTTTAAATTAGATATCCACGATTACGCTCAGGTTGATTTCTATTCATTTATGGATGTTATAAATGTACTTGGTGGAGTAACTGTCGATGTTGAGGAAAGCGAAATAGATGAGCTTAATAAATTTATACCAGAAACATACTCTTGGTATGAACACGACGACAAAGGTAGTATAAAATACATAACTAAAGCAGGTAAACAAAATCTAAATGCATATCAGGCACTTTCATTTGCTCGTATAAGAAAAAATGATGGTACTATGGAAAGAGATAATAGACAGAGAATGGTTATAGAGGCTATGGTTAAAAAACTAAAAGGTCTTCCAATATCAAAATACAACGACCTTATGAACTCTGTTTTACCATATGTTAAAACAAATATGTCACCTGCAACAATACTTGGACTTGCAAAAGACGTACTTGCAATTGGTAACTTCGATATAACTTCACTTCAGTTCCCTCTTCATCCAGAAGGTGAAGTAAGACTTGGTAAAGCTGGTTATGTTATACCATTTGAAGAATACGAAGTAGATATATTACACGACTTTATATTTAAAAATATAGTTCCTACAAAAGAACTTATAGAAAATGCAGATAAACAGTACGGAAGAACAGATTACAGTAGTTATACAGAAGATGATTCTTCATCTAGCTCTTCTAGTTCATCTAGCTCATCATCTGATTTAGATGACGATAGTAGTTCTAGCGGAAGTTCTAGTCATTCTGGAAGTAGTAGTCATTCTTCTTCTGGTGGAAGCAGTCATTCTAGTGGTTCTAGCTCTTCTGATAATTCAGATTCTGATAGTTCTTCTGACTCTGGAAGCTCTGATTCTGGTAGTTCTTCTGGCGGTTCAGATTCAGGTAGTTCTGATTCTGGTAGCAGCGACTCTGGAAGTGGCGAAGTAACTGAATAAACATAAAACATTTGGACTGTTGCGTATCTTGCAACAGTCCTTTTTATTTTTATTACTTGAATTAGTTATAAGTCTTCTATATAATAAAAAAGTGACTTGCATATTTTTGCAACGCTATTTATAATGATAAAAGATTGATTTTTTAGTGTGATATTATTCAAATTTTAGAAAGAAGGTTTTTATTTTGGCAGATAATAGAGATAATCCGTCTAACAAGATAAGAAGGGTTAGCGCTTCTTCTAAGAATGGACAGTCTAGTTCACGTACTAATGCCTCAAAAGTTCAGAGGTCTTCTAGTCGTGGTAATTCTTCTCGTGGTAGATCTTCACAGTCTATAAACACAAATGTAAGAAGAAGTTCAGATAGTTCTCGTCCAAATCCAAGTAGAAGAGCTCCCGGTGGGCAAAATAGGAATATCAAAAAATCTCCTATGAACTCAAATCTAAATAGAGGAAGTCGTTCCTCAGGCGGAAATAATTATGACAATATAAATAAAGAGCAACCTAAAAATAGAAATCCAAGAAATAGCGGTAGTGCTCGTGCTGCTAGAAATGCAGAGAGAAAAAGACAGAAGAGAAAGAAAATTAAACGTATAATGACTGTTATATTAGTTATTATTTTAGCCTTCCCTACTGTAGGTGCTATTTCATTTATTAAAAAGGTTGCAGATGCATACGATCCATCTATTGCTAGTGGTGTGTTTGATAATATTACCCATATAAACAAAAAGGGTATTACAAATATACTTCTTCTTGGATCTGATGCCAGAGAGGGCGAGGAAAAGTCTAGAACGGATACTATGATGATTTTTACAATAGATACCGTACATAATTCCCTAAAGCTTACATCTCTTGCTAGGGATGCGTATGTAAATATTCCTGAACATGGATATACTAAGCTTACCCACGCATATTACTTGGGTGGTGTAGAGCTTCTTACAGAAACTATAGAGGACAACTTTGGTGTAGATATACATAACTACGCACTTGTAGATTTTGAGTCGTTTATGTATATTATAGACGCTATAGGTGGTGTTACCGTAAATGTTAAGGATTCTGAGCTTGCTGAGCTTAATAAATTTATCCCAGAAACATATTACTGGTATAAGGACAAATCTCAACCTATGCAGCTTGTAGAATCTCCAGGTGAACAGCTTTTAAATGGATATCAGGCACTTTCATTTGCTCGTATCAGAAAGAACGACTCTGCATTTGAGAGAGATAGACGTCAGAGAGATGTTATACGGGCTATGTTCTCTGGTGTTAAGGCAATGTCTAAATGGCAATATCCAAAGCTTTTAAATGCTGTTTTACCTTATCTAAAGACTAATATGAAAACTACTCAAATAGTTTCACTTGGAATGTCTGTTATAAGAATGGGAAGTCTGGATATCAAACAATTTGAATTCCCTATAACAAACTCTCCTTATTCTATAGAAGGTAAATATAAAAACGCTGGATGGGTAATAAGATTTACTGAGGACTCTGTAAAAATACTACAGGACTTCATATTTAACGATAAAGAATATGTAAAATAATAAAAATAGGTTGGTATGGATATTTTCCAAACCAACCTATTTTTGCGTTCTATTAAATAAAAAAATACTGCCATAGAACACCTTTAAAAGGTGTTCTTATGACAGTACCTTTAACTGACACCTAACGGTTGTCAGTTTTTTTGTATTCAAATTTAGCTCCACAAT
>NZ_JBLOUI010000069.1:0-4042 GCF_047807365.1 Peptacetobacter sp. AB800
TATCTGTCTTATTTGTGTGTTTAAAATATAAAAATAGCAGGAAAGCAAAAATCTTTCCTGCTATTTTTCTTTTAGATAACCTCATTAACAATGCTAACTTAATGACATTGGTTTTTTTGACTCTCCTCTTTTTATATGTCTATGCTGCGAATTTAAAACTTACATAAAGTGTTATAATTAACATAAGTAGAATACATGCAACCATAAGTTTTCCTTTAGAGCTTCCTAGATTGACAGTCCATCCAATTCCAAATCTTTTCTGAACAAATGATGAAGGATCATTTGGATTGTAGTAGAAACAACCTAAAACCCAGTATTTGTCATCATCATCAACAGTATATGAAACATCAGAATAGTTGCCTTTCTTTAATTTAGATGATGTATAGATTAAAGGAACTATTGATGCTAGAAGTAGTACAGTTGATAAAATTACAAGTATTTGATTTACTTCTTGATTAACAAGCCCAAATGAAATTGAACTGAAAAGTAAGGCCATTGCAAATAACATAAAGAATGATTCGCTAGCTAAATGGTTTAAATACTTAATAGTATTTGCTATATCGGATTTAGAATCATTTTTATCTATTTTTATTCTAGCTTTTAAAGAATAAACAGAGCCGAAATAAACTAAAACCATTACAACCACTTGCATACCTATTTGAGCAAAGAAAGAGGCTTTAGTTTTTACAGTAAATCCATCTGCAATTCCTTGGAAGTTGAAGTGTGTAGGCATCATTTCAGGTATTTTATCATAGTTGATAAAAGCATAAGCTGAAGATGCTACAACTAAAAGTATAGGAATAATATATATTAAGCTGTATTTTTTTACTAATTTATCTCTTTCATGCATAAAATCTACATCAAGTATCTGAGTTCTTTCTGATTTAAGCTCAGGATTTATTGTAGAAAGATGTTCTTCTTTAAATATTAGTACTTTTTTATAACTACTATAGTATATAAAGTAGTACAAAACAACTGTAAGTATTATAGGCACTGTAACAGCTGCAAGATAAAGATTTTCATTTAATGTAAAATCAGCATATAAAGATAATCCAATTTGGATTATAAGTACAGCAGCAGTAGAGATTATTATACCTCTTTTGTAGCTTTTATCTATATGTTTTAACTCTTCGAAATTTCTATATTTCTCCGGAATATTAACCCCATAGAATACTTTATTACTTGTAAATTTTTGCATATTGTAATCTACAATTGCAAGTAAAATAATTATAGGGACCATAACCATTAATTCTATATTATAGTTAGTCATTTTTAACAACCTCACATTCATTGTAAATTTTTTCTGCTAATTTTAGGAATTCATCCTTCTGAATACCTGATAAGAATGAATTAGATATTAATATTTCTAATTCATCAAATAATTCTTTTTCTTTAATTTCGTTTTTTTTCATTGGAAGATCTGCTACAACAGCGCCTTTTCTTCTGTCTATATTAAGATACCCCCTATCTTTGAGTTCATTATATGCTTTGTTGACAGTATGAAGATTTACACCAATATCCTCAGCCATACTTCTAACAGAAGGTAGAGATTCTCCTATTTTTAAATCTCCTTTTGCTATTGCTTTTATAAGATTATCTTCTATTTGCAGATATATGGATTTACTGCTGCTAAAGTCTAGTTCTAATTTCATATTTATAACCTCCTTTCCAAATGTTATATTAATTCTATTTGTTATATATAATATATAACAGACATAACAAAAAAGCAATATACTTTTTGAAAAATTTGATGGTGGGAAGGGTAAAAATTTATTTTTGAAGAATTAAAATAGTTAAAATCTTATTAAAAATAAGTGATTGGATATATACTATATAATAAATAAAAATATATAACATATAGGTGTAAAAATTAAATAAAAAATAGGTTAAATGTTTCGAAAAATTTTGCTAAAAATTTGAAAAAATGTAATGGATATGTTAATATATAGGTGAAGATAGATTGGAATATGACACGAGATGACGGGGATATTCTAAGACATTATTTTATGAGATTATTAAAGAAGTGAAACACGAGGTGACGGGTTTCACTTTTTTTCTGCAAAAAAGTATATAAAAATGGGGCTGATGTAAAATATAGCAACATCAACCCCGTTTTTTATTTTTAGAATAGTCTATTTAAGGTATTATAATTCTCTATAACAGTGAATAATTCCTCGGCAATCTTCTTGTGCTTATAATTATCTTTCTTAATATTGTGCATCAGTTTCATATTAGTTGTATAAGCGCATACATCTGCAAGCTGGATATTTACACTATCATAGCTTTTTTTCTGCATAATTTCAGAACTTATTCTTTCGCTTGGATTTTCTCTAAGATAAGGAATCATATAGTTAGAAACAGTATAATTACCTTCGTCAGCTATTATACAAGCTTGTTCATTGTTTTTTTCTAAATAAATAGAAATCATTTCAACAAGCGCCTCTGTCATTTTTCTGTTTAATAAACATTCAGACTCATTTCCTTTACCATGACGATTTAAAAACTCATTTTTATCGCAATAGACAGTAAATATAGGTATATCATAGCTTTCTACAACTCTAAGAGTTCTTTTAATGGTATTTATCCTATCATCTTTATCCAAAATTATATATGGAATATCTCCTCTTATAATTTCTGAGCAATGTAGCTCAAAGTTTTCACTGATAACTAAATCGGTTAAAAGTTTTGACATCTTATTGGCTCTATTAGATGTATATGTATTATTGTCAAAAGATGACTGCAGTGTATTTTCGATTTTAAACTTGAATCTATCTGTTATTACCTTTAATTTTTCGCTAATATCTCCAAAATATCTATTATCTATACAAACAGCGGTTAAAAGATATACAGGCTGATCTAAATCTTTAAGGCTGCGGCTTCCTGAATCGTCAATATAAATATTTATCAAAATTACTCCTCCATTTCCTATTACTAATTATATAATAGCATATTTTTTATAATAATATTATTCAAATAGATGCAAGAATTTCGTCAATTGTAAAAAATTAAATAAAAAAAGTATAAACAGTTGACTTAAAACACAAAAAAAGTTTAAAATAGAATAGCGGAACAATTTTAAATTGGTAACTGGTAACATAAAGTCAAAGTTACATAATCCCTAAAGGCAGCTGAGTATTTTTCGATACGAAGCTGCTCTTTTAGTTTAATAAATTAACTTTACTTGTGTTGAAAATATATTATTGTAATGATATGATATGTTAAACAGAATACTGAACTTGGAAAGGTGTGAAAATTATGTACGATAAAATAGTAGAAGCTACTGAATATATAAAGGGGATAACTGATATAAAACCAGAAATAGCTCTTATACTTGGATCAGGTCTTGGTGCTATGGCTGAAAATATAAAAAATCCAGTAAAAATAAAATACAGCGACATACCTAATTTCCCAGTATCTACTGTAGTTGGACATGCAGGAGAGCTTATAATCGGGGAATTAGAAGGAAAAAAAGTTGTAGCTATGCAGGGAAGATTCCATTATTATGAAGGATATTCTCAGTCGCTTACAACTATGCCAGTTAGAGTTATGAAAATGCTTGGAGCAGAAACACTTATTGTAACAAATGCAGCTGGTGGTGCAAATAAAGACTTTAACGCTGGGGATTTAATGATTATAAAAGATCATATAAATCTAAGTGGTTCAAACCCTCTTATAGGAAAAAATGACGATAGAATAGGGCCTAGATTCCCAGATATGTCAGATGCATATAACGCAGAATACAGAGAATTAGTAAAAAAATCTGCTAAAGAAGTTGATGTTGAAGTTAGGGAAGGGGTATATACATTCTTCTCAGGACCAAACTATGAAACACCTGCTGAAATAAGAATGGTGCAGGTTTTAGGTGGAGATGCTGTTGGTATGTCTACGGTTCCAGAAGTATTAGCAGCAGTTCATTGTGGAATGAAGGTAATAGGAGCAACTATATAGTTGTTAAAAATATAGTCAAAAATATACATATATAGACAAATATATTTTTACAAAAAGCTCCCTACATTCATAACGAGTGTAGAGAGGCGAGAAA
>NZ_JBLOUI010000070.1:0-3651 GCF_047807365.1 Peptacetobacter sp. AB800
ATTGTGGAGCTAAATTTGAATACAAAAAAACTGACAACCGTTAGGTGTCAGTTAAAGGTACTGTCATAAGAACACCTTTTAAAGGTGTTCTATGGCAGTATTTTTTTATTGTAAAAAATTAAATAAAAATAATTAAGATTGTCAAAAATATTAGATAGAAGGAAGGGATGAAAATTATGAGAAGTTGGCAACCTAATAATTTTAAACTTGAAACTGGAACTGTATGGAGATTTCCTGAAAGAGGTAGTTGGGCTACACATACATCAAAATATAGGGGTAACTTTTCACCCTATGTTCCAAGAAATTTAATTTTAAGATATTCAAAGAAAGGAGATATGATATTAGATCAATTTGTTGGTGGAGGAACAACGCTTATAGAATCAAAACTGCTAGGGAGAAATATTATAGGAGTCGATGTAAATACTCAAGCATTATGTTCGTGTAAATCTAGTACAAATTTTGAATACGATAATTCTGGCAAAGTATACTTGAGAAAAGGAGATGCTAGAAATTTAGACTTTATACCAGATGAAAAAATTGATTTTATCTGTACACATCCACCTTACGCAGATGCAATAAAATACAGTAAAGATATTGTAGAAGATATTTCTTTATTAGATTATGAGAGTTTTTTAAAAGAGATGGAAAAAGTAGCAAAAGAGAGTTATAGAGTTTTAAAAAAGGGAAAATATTGTGCGATTCTTATGGGAGATATTAGAAAAAATGGTAATGTTATACCATTAGGATTTGAAGTTATGAATATTTTCAAAAATGTAGGATTTATTAATAAGGAAATAATTATAAAGGAGCAGTATAACTGTAAGAGTACAGACTATTGGATCAAGAAAAGTTTTGAAAGGAATTTTTTATTGCTAGAGCATGAATATTTATTTGTATTTAGAAAATGATTAAAAAATGGAATAGTATGTAAAAGTTGAGTTAACTTGTTTTTTTCTTTTTTTCAATCTATAATTGTTCTATAGATTGAGAATAAAGAAAGGACAAATTATGAGCAATAATGTAAAAGTAGCTCCATTTTTAAAATGGGCAGGAGGAAAAAGACAATTATTAAATCAGATAAAAGAGAGAATGCCTAAAGAATATAATGATTATTATGAGCCATTTATAGGTGGAGGAGCTGTTTTGTTTGAATTGCAACCAGAAAAAGCTACAATCAACGATATAAATACATCGTTGATTAATGTATATAGACAAGTTAAAGATAATACTGAAGAATTTATAAAACTAGTAAATAAATTAGATTCAGAAATGTGGGAAGATGGTAAGGAATACTATCTAGATATTAGAGAAAAATACAATGATAAATTATTAAAAAAAGAATATGATTTAGAACTTGCTGCATTATTTACTTTTATGAATAAACATTGTTTTAATGGTTTATATAGAGTAAATAAAAAAGGTCTTTTTAATGTACCTTATAATAAAAGTAGAAGAACTTCTATAGAAGAAGATGATGTTAGAGAAACTGCAAAATACCTAAAGACAGTAAATATATTAGAAGGTGACTTTGAGAAAGCTTGTAAAGATGCTAAAAAGGGTGATTTTATATTCTTTGATAGCCCTTATGCTCCATTAAATCCAACTTCATTTGAGGCTTATACAAAAGAAGGATTTGATGTAGACAGCCATAAAAGATTAGCTAAGTTATATGATGAATTAACAGAAAGAGGATGTTATTGTATGTTGACTAATCACAATACGGAATTTATAAATGAGCTGTATTCAAATAAAGGATATAAAATAGATGTTGTCAGTGTAAAAAGAATGATAAATTCTGATGCATCAAATCGAAAAGGGGAGGAAGTAATTATTTGTAATTACTAGAAAAATGGAAGAAAAAATAATATCTAAATCAGTTGAAATATATTATGAAGATGAAGCCAGTAAACTCATACTAGGAGATACTTTTTCAGTGCTTTCTAAAATAAAAAAAGAAAGTATTGATATGATATTTGCAGATCCACCGTATTTTTTAAGTAATGATGGGATTACTTGTAGCGGTGGAAAAATGGTGTCTGTAAATAAAGGAAGTTGGGACACTTTAAATACTGAAAATAGTGTTTCTGAAAAGCATAAATTTAATAGAAAATGGATAAAAATGTGTAAAAGAGTTTTAAAACCCAATGGAACAATCTGGATATCGGGTACAATGCATAATATATATTCAATAGGAATGGCTTTAGAACAAGAAGGATTTAAAATAATAAATAATATAACTTGGCAAAAAACTAATCCACCACCAAATCTAGCGTGTAGATGCTTTACTCATTCTACAGAAACTATTTTATGGGCAAAGAAAAATGATAAAAAAAGTAATCATTTATTTAATTATAATGAGATGAAAGAAATAAATGGTGGGAAACAGATGAAGGATGTTTGGACTGGAAGTCTAACTAAAAAAAGTGAAAAGTCGGAGGGAAAACATCCAACGCAAAAGCCAGAATATTTATTAGAGAGAATAGTAATTTCTTCTACTGAAGAAAATCAGATAATACTAGATCCTTTTTGTGGCTCTGGAACAACAGGAGTTATAGCAAAAAGATATGGAAGAAAATTTATCGGTATAGATAATGAAATAGAATATCTAAATATAACTAAAAAAAGATTGGAGAAAGAGGATTATGAAGGGTAGAGATTTTGATTTATGGAGAAGTAAGTTTAGAAAAAGTATATCAAGCTACGATTATTATGTAGATTTTGAGAAAGTTGTAAAAAATGTAGAGGATATAAAAATTGAACTTAATATACTAACTTCTCTAGTAGGCTCTAAAAATATAGAAAGTGATTTTGAAAAAGTTGTAAGTAAGTATCCAGAAACATTGAAATGTATACCGATATTATTAGCTGTTAGAGCTGATGAACTATATGCACAAGATGAAGATGGAGCATTTGATTACAATTTTAAAAATATAAATCAGAGTGTAGAACAGTACAAGATATTTATGAAAAAAACTGGTTTATTTGACATGCTAGAAAACCACATAGTTAATAATTTAGTGGATTATGTATATGGTGTAGAAACAGGTCTAGATTCTAATGGTAGAAAAAATAGAGGCGGACATCAGATGGAAGACCTTGTTGAAAGATATATAAAAAAAGCTGGGTTTATAAAAGATGTAAACTACTTTAAAGAGCTAAAAACAACTGAAATGGAAAAAATGTGGAATCTAGATTTATCAGTATTATCTAATAAAGGCAAGGTTGTAAAAAGATTCGATTTTGTGATAAAGACAGAGAGTACAATTTATGCAATAGAAACTAATTTCTATGCAAGTCAGGGATCGAAGTTAAATGAAACAGCAAGAAGTTATAAGATGATAGCTCAGGAAGCTGAAGAAATAGAAGGATTTAAATTTGTTTGGTTTACAGATGGTTTAGGTTGGCAATCAGCTAGGGAAAATCTTAGAGAAACATTTGATATTATGGAATATATTTATAATATTGATGATTTAGAAAATAATATAATATCTCAGGTAATTGTATAAATTATGATTTATAAAAAGGATGCAAGAATGCATCCTTTTTTATTCTTAAGGAAATTATAATAATTTAAAACTGTGGAAAACTTGTGTATAATAGTAATATGAATGTATTGAAAAAGCGAAAAGATGAAAAAATAATTAATAAAAT
>NZ_JBLOUI010000071.1:0-3609 GCF_047807365.1 Peptacetobacter sp. AB800
AAGCGACCACACATTTTTTAATTCTTGTCAACATTTTTATAAAATAAAAAGACCCCATATTATTTCTAATATTGAGGTCTTTATGTTTTTCTACTAACTTAATGACATTGTTTTAAATCCTATCTTTCTTTTGTGTATATTCAATTTTTAAACAAAAAATTATAATATAGTTATAATTTAAAATTTAAGAAATAAAGTTAACATATTTTACCTAGTATTTTCTATCCACCATATATTTTAATTCATTGAGGGGAGACAATTTAATAATTAGAATGTCATACCACGTTATCTATAGAGGATGTTAGTATAAGTTTTTACCGTTTATCAAGTGCATAGGTAATTAGTTGGTATAAACCTTAACCGTTAGTTCCTACACCTCAATCTTTAGACGCTAAATCGCCTATATATATTTATTATTTAATCTAATGCCCTTGCGATATTTATTGCTGCATTATGATCTGCATTAATTTCAAATTCACATTTTAGGCATTTAAATTTTTCCTGTGTTTGTCTGTTTTCCTTATCTATATGACCACATCTACTACACTTTTGAGAAGTATACGCAGGATCTATATATCTAACCTTTATACCTTCTCTTTTTGCTTTATATTCTATCATATTTTGAAGTTCATAATAACTCCAATTACTAAGAATATTATTATCAAACCCATCTTTAGTTAATTTTTCTAAGTTTATAAATTCACATCTATGTTTTTTAGCGAATTCAACTATTCTTTTACTAATCATATGATTATAAGTTCTAGCAAAGTTTCTTTCGTTATCAGATAATTTATTTAAAGCAGATAATTTTTTATTTCTTCCTTTTCCACCTTTAACATTTTTTAATTGTTGTTGTAATCTTTTTCTTCTATCTTTAAACTGTTCTCTTTGTTTTAATAATTCTAAACTCTCTCCAATATGTGAGCGAATATATGTATCATCGTTTAAACACACATACGCAGGATATTTTATTCCCAAATCTACACCTAGAGTTCTCTTTTCAATATAATTATTATTTTGTTTATCGGGTATATCTAATGTCAAGTTTAAAATCAAGTTATTATTTCTATCAAACTGCATAGAACTATCACATATTTTATATTCTTTATTTATAACTTTATGTAAAGTATGTCTTAATTCTATAGAGTTTTCATTTTTCTTATATCCTAATAATACTTTAAACTTAATCCCATGTATCCAATTTATAAGTATATCATCACTATCTTTATCATATTCAAATTTAAGCCATCTTTCGCCCCTTGTCATTAATGGAAAATCTCTTTTATAGTTAGTAAGACTTCTTTCCCCTTTTGCCATTCCATTTTTGAGAGAATTTTTAAAATCTTTTCTAGCTCTTTGGGTTACTAAACTCATCATATCTCTAGCCCTAAAATTCACTTGATTTTGAACTACTGTATACATATCTTTAATATACATTTCTTTCATTTTTTCATCTATATCACTTCTGAATTTACTTGAATTTAAGTATTCATCTTTTAACTTTTCCCTATCATTTTCTAAAAACTCTATTGTTTCTTTTAACTTACTAACTTTACTTTCTTTTAATCCTTTTTTCTCTAATTCTTTTTTTGCCTGCTCTATTTTTTTATCTATACTATCAATTTGTGCATTTAATTTATTCTCTGCACCTGTGTTATAACTGTTTAATATATTGTGTGTGTTTAATAAGGTCATACATAAATTTAAAGCTTTATATTGTTGGTATTGTTCTTCTCTAATTATTTTATATTGTTCTTTTCTAGTTTCTTCATCACCTATAATAGTTAATTTTAATTTTCTAGTTGTTTTCATAAATCTACTCCAATAAAAATATATGTATAATTATATTATACATCCTGAATCCTAGTAAGTACAATGTTTTAGTGACATTTATGAATAATAAAAATACATTGAAATATTAATAGAAAGACTTGAAAATAATTATTTGTGATATCAAAAAATAGGGAATTGATTCATTGATAGTATATGTTCTTGATGATATGTAATTCTTACAATAACAAGATTAAGAGCTTGATGATAATAAAGATTGCCAATAAAGAATAAGCACCTGCCTATTTCCATTATCAATAATGGTTTTAAATTTACTATTAGTATTAACTTTGAGAAAAAACATAATAGCTACTGAAGAGTCAAAGCCATTCTTATATATTTACTGAATTATAAAATATTTTTGACAAATTGATCTACGTTTAATAAATCTTTCTTTTTCATCAAAAAATGTATCCTATTTTCAAAATATTTTTTTAATGAATTCGAAGTGAAAGCTAGAATTTCTGTATCCAACAGTTTTTCGCTAGCTTTTTACTTTTTTATTTAATATGCTAAATATAAAAAAGAAGACTATTCATCTTCTTTTTTCAACAATTTATTAATATTACATTATAGTACTAATCAAATCTGCAACTGCTTTAGAATTTGCATTCCATTATAGTACTAATCAAATCATTTTCTATATCATCTGATATATTTTTTGCTATTTGATTTACATTCCATTATAGTACTAATCAAATCTGCCAAAATTTTTTATACCCTTTTCCTACTACATCATTTACATTCCATTATAGTACTAATCAAATATAATGAGTTTAAACAATTATCAGCAGAACTTAACTATTTACATTCCATTATAGTACTAATCAAATTGCTAGAGATGAAATAAAAGCACATCATCTTAAATAATTTACATTCCATTATAGTACTAATCAAATTGCAGTTTGTATATCCCAGAATGCACCAGGACCTAAATTTACATTCCATTATAGTACTAATCAAATACGTTATATCAAAAGAATTGTAATTTCAATATATACAAATATAATAATTGTCGAACTATATTTAGTTGTAATAGTATTTATAATTTAACCTAACATTTTAAACTTAAAAATATATACATCTATTGAAATATCTAACATTGTCTACCTACCATATATTTTACTTCATCAGGAGTAGACAATTTAATAATTGGAATGTCATACTACGTTATCTATAAAGAATATTAGTATGAGTTTTTACCGTTTATCGAGTGCATAGGTAGTTAGTTGGTATAAACCTTAACCTTTAATTCCTACACCTCAATCTTTAGACGCTAAATCGCCTATATATTAGTACTATAATTTATTATATCATAAAAAAGAGTTTATAATATAATAATTCTTTACTATGATGGTATTATTCTACTATTTAGCTTAAATTAATAAAAAAACAATTTGTACTTGGGAATATCGAAAAAATAAACTCGACAATGCAACTTGATTGGATAGAGAGGAATTTGTCTATATTTTCAAGTATATAAAATTCCTTCCTTTAACAGTTTGAATTTTTCAAATAAGATGCCGCAAGATATTTTCTTTTGCATCTCCTTGTGATTGAAATAATATAAACTTTTAACGACAATTGAAGATGCGGTTAAGAAACAAGAATCTCCTATAATAAATCACTTGCATCTGAGCTTGGAGAAAAAGTTTATATTATTTCGAGCAATTAAGTAGGGGCTAACTTGTAGCCCCTCTCACACCACGGAGCGTGCCGTTCGGCACTCCGCGGTTCAATTTCATATAATAATCTAAGCAACTTATTAATCCTCTTTTA
>NZ_JBLOUI010000072.1:0-3414 GCF_047807365.1 Peptacetobacter sp. AB800
GCGACCACACATTTTTTAATTCTTGTCAACATTTTTATAAAATAAAAAGACCCCATATTATTTCTAATATTGAGGTCTTTATGTTTTTCTACTAACTTAATGACATTGGATAAAAATCGCCCTTATTTATATTTATTTTTTAATTTTGTTAAATCCAATTCATCAGCATCATCTTTTTTAGATATTTTTTCATATTGTATAGATTTTAAAAGCTCAATAAAAATCAAACTAAGTCTAAAAAGTGATACTAAAAAAGAAACACATAATGAAAAAGCAATTATAAATAAAATTTTACCTAAATAAACTACTTCTTTAAATTCAATTTTAAACAATAAAAATAGAATAAATAAAATTAAAAGAAGTCCTATTAAAATTGGAGAAGAAAAATATTTTATAAATAAATTCCAACGTTCAATTTCAAAAATACGTTTTATAGCTTTAGAATCTAATAATGCTATTAATAAAGTAAGTGTAGTAACAATAACGCCTATGAAAGTAGCAGCTATTGTAATTAAAGAACTTGCGATTAAATCAAAATTATATATTTTTATTTTTAAAGGAGCAGTATACATCAATATAATTACACTTAACAATATTGATATAAAAACTATTGATTTTTCAATAATATAACCAATATTATTTTTTTTTGGTAAAAACATAAACATACCTCCTTTTTTTATTAAACTGATTTAAAAGTATCTCTACGTGATAAGTAGTTTCCTAAAAGTATAGGATAGATTTTATCATGAGTCAAGGGGTCACTTTTATCTACAAAGAAAATATTAGTATCTTTTAATCTATTTTTCAATAAATCGATTTCTTCTACTTTTACATCTGAAGCTTCAATATCATTTGAAGTTATATTAGGAACAACTTTTGTTTTAAGAGTTGCTACTGATTTCATTTTTGATGCCATAACTAAATCATCTTTTGTAATACCATTATTCAAAAAATTAAACTTATGAGATTTTTTTCTACCTAAAGAAAGTGTAAATTTTGAATAACCAGAATTATATTCAGAAAATCCTTTCATAATAGAATATAAAGGACTTTTTTTATCTGGAATTTCTTGTAGAAAATCATCTACATAAACCGCTATATTAAAGCTTTTAAAATTTTTATTTGATAAAGCAGAAGTAGCATCATCTTTACTTAAAATGGGAGTTAATTCAAAACTATATGTATTATCTTCAAATAGAGAAGAAAGATAATCACCTAACCCACTAGGAGTAATACTATTCCTATTTCTGTGGAGTATAAAAATTCTTTTTTCAGGATCATATAATGCAGATGCAAATTCACCCACATATTTATCGTCTTCTAGGGATATAATTTCAAACTCTCCATCATCATCGGCAATACCAGGAAGAGAGGTTTCTCTTAGTCTTAAAAATTGTATTTCCCAAAGTTTTTTTTCGTTATCAAATTTTAATGTTTGTATTCTAGCTTTCTCATCTCTATAGCTGCTAGTTGTATCTAGAGGAGTTTTTTTCTCGAGTTCTTCAAATAGACCATTTAGGTCAAACTCTTTTGTTTCTACTCTACGATTCTTTATAACTTTAGAAAAAACCCTATAATAATCAAATTGTACAATTTTTTCTTTCATAATATAATCACCTCATTTTAAAATTTGTTATATATATACAGAGTAGGATAATTAGAGAGAACCAAAAACTCATCATCCTCTATCTGCAGATATTCATTATTCAAAGATAGATAGTAAAAGCTCTGCATCAATATATCTCGACTTACAGATAGCCCATCGGCAAGTTCGTCAATGCTGGCAGGTCTTTTTTTTAACTCATCTATCAATTCATCTTTTGGTACTAAAAAGTTACACGCCCATCTAAGAGCCTTAGCTTCACACTTATCTATATTTACCTTATCAAAATAATTCTTAGGCTCTATATTGTCACCCATGCTCGTAAAATGGTGTCCCAGCTCCTCAGCTAGAACCTCAGTCATACGAATGGTATTGCTTTTAAGAATGTTTGCCATCAGGATCATACGGATACCAAACTTGGATATATATAAAGCCTCAGCAAAAACTTCTGGAATTTCATCGACAAATTTTATTATTATATTTTCTTTTTCGGCAATATCTAATAATTGCTCAAACTTAGTCATTGTTTTTCTTCATTTCCTCAAATATTAAAAAGTCGATAAAATCATCAAGTCTTTTTCTTTGCTCTTCTGATAAAGTTTTAGTTCTATCATCCATGTGTGCTGCTATTGTATTTTCTTCAAAGTTTCTAATGCTTGTTCTACCAAGAAGATAGTCTGATGAAACATTAAAAAAATCAGATAAAGCATTTATTGTTTCATAATCAGGCGTTCTTTGATTTGTTTCATACATTGCTATAGAACTTCTTGAAATTCCTATTTTATCAGCCAATTCGGTTTGATTTAGGTTCTGTTCAGTTCTAAGCTGTTTTAATATATCTCCAAAACTCATAGTATTTTCTCTCCTTATTTATTCTATTTAATAAAATTATTATAACAAAAACTGACACAAAATGTGACAATTACAAAAAATGTCACAAAAATAATAAAAAATATATTGACGTGTCACAAAAAAGGACATATAATAAAATCAAGAAGTCACAAAGAGTGACAAATAAGAAAGGAGGGTGACAAAATGAATAACATATTACGGGATTATAGAAAACAATTAAATAAAACTCAAATAGAAATGGCAGAAATACTAGGTGTAAGCTTTTCTACATACCGTAAAATTGAAACTGGGATAAGAAACCCAAGTTATAATTTTTTAAAAAAATTAAAAAATACCTTTCCTGATATTGATGTGAATAAAATTTTTTTTGAAAATTAATGTCACAAAAAAGAATATTTATTTTGATTTTCTCACAGAACAAATCAAAGATAAATATCAAAATATAGGCGATAACGACGTTAACGTCTAAAAAGTGAGGTGATAAAAATGGCAGAACAGAAAAAAATAACAGTAAAAGTTAAGTTAGAGGTTGACAAAGAAGAAGCTGAGAAAACGTTAGAACGTATTAATCAGCTAAAAGATGAGATTAATAAAGAACTAGAAACATTTGCTCAGCTAATAAAATTTACTCAAATTAAATAATTAAAAATTATCAAGGAAGTCCTTAGCTGCTTTCTCCATCTGGTCAAATTCGGAGTCATCAGCATCTATAAGTTCAATAACAGTTGAACAATGTGGACATACAACAGAAGAGCCGATATCTGAAAAATTTATACTTAGCTCTTTACCACAGTTACCACATTCGATAGTAAGGACATCCTCACCGAAAAGTTTGTCTAAATTTTTAGTGGCGAATTGTCAAGCTAAGTGCAACAGTTTATCATAAAATATCTCGAAGGGTGTTTTAAACCCTAAACATTTTCTTGGTCTAGTATTTAGTTTATACTCAACTAACTGAA
>NZ_JBLOUI010000073.1:0-2793 GCF_047807365.1 Peptacetobacter sp. AB800
TAAGGTTTCAATTTTCTCGACTCCTTTCCGTAGGGGGAATGTGTTTTTGGGTGAAATCATTGTAAACCCTACCGGGGTCGAGATTCAATACTAAATAAGTTAACAGAGCGTTATTATTCATTAGGAGGTAAAAGAATGAGTGTAGTTGTACAGAAATACGGTGGAAGCTCTGTTGCCGACACTGACAAAATCAGAGCAATAGCAGAGGGAATAATAGAAAGAAAGAAAACTGATCCTAACATAGTAGTAGTAGTTTCAGCTATGGGAAAAACTACTGATGGATATATAAATATGGCTAAATCAGTAACAGATAAACCTTGTAAAAGAGAACTAGATGCTCTTTTATCAACTGGTGAAATGATATCAGCTTCAATGCTTGCCATAACTTTAGAAGCTCTAGGCTGCAAAGCTATAAGCTACAATGCTTACCAGTTAGACATACATACTAGTGGAAATCATGGAAAATCATTAATAGATGATATAAATGTTGATAGAATACAGGAAAGTTTAGATGAGGGATATGTAGTAGTAGTTACTGGATTCCAGGGAATTAATGACGAAGGAGACATCACTACTCTAGGAAGAGGAGGATCTGATACTTCAGCGGTTGCATTAGCAGTTAAATTAAACGGAAAATGTGAAATATACACAGACGTAGATGGAGTGTACTTTACAGATCCAAGAGCATATGCAGATGCTAAAAAACTTGATGAAATAGAATACGAAGAAATGCTAGAACTTGCAAGCTTAGGCGCAAAAGTTATGCATTCAAGAAGTATAGAACTTGCTCAGAAATATGGAGTAGAAGTATATGTAGGACGTACATGTGGAACAGTAAAAGGAACATACATAAGAGGAGGAAAAAACATGAAATTAGAAGATAAAGTAATAACAGGAATAGCAACAAGTGATGCAGATAGCTCAATAACAATAAAAGAATTAGATATGGACAACGTATCAGCTCTATTTGAAGATATAGCAAATAAATCTATAAGCGTGGATATGATAAGCCAGACAGCTCCAATAGATGGAAAATTAAACGTATCATTTACTATACCAAAAGAAGAAGTTGAAGAATGTATAGAATTAGCTAAAAAATACACTTCAGATGAAAATGTAGCTGTAGACAACGAAATAACTAAATTCTCACTAGTAGGACTTGGAATGAAACATACTTCAGGTGTTGCTTCAAAGGTATTTAGAATATTCAAAGAAAACAACATAAGAGTAAAATTAATAACAACATCAGAAATAAGAATAACTTGCGCAATAAATACTTCAGACAAAGAAGTAGCTATACAGAAAATGTGCGAAGAATTTAATGTATAAGAGAAATTGAAAGAAAGTAGGGAATAAGATATGAAACTTCATGGGAGTATGGAAATAAAAAACGACGAACTTTATATTGGTGGTGTAAATTGCCTAGATATGGTAAAAGAATACAAAACACCTCTTTATGTATTTGACGAGCAGCTTATAAGAGATAATTGTAGAGAATACAGAAAATATTTTAAAGTTGAAGAAAATGGAAATAGGGTAGCATATGCAGGTAAGGCATTTTTACCAGGGTATATGTGCAGACTTATAAAAGAAGAAAAGATGTGTCTTGATGTAGTATCTGGTGGGGAATTATACACAGCTCATAAATCAGGATTCCCAATGGAGAACATATTCTTCCATGGAAACAATAAAACAAGAGAAGAAGTTGAGATGGGTGTAGAGTACGGAGTTGGAAAATTCGTAGTTGATAACTTCTATGAATTAGATTTATTAGAAGAAATTTGCGAAAGAGAAGATAAAGTACAGGAAATATACTTTAGAATAACTCCAGGTATAGAAGCTCACACTCATGAGTATATAAAAACAGGACAGATAGATTCAAAATTCGGATTTGCACTTGTAAATGGAGATTTATACAATGCAATAGAAAAATTAAAAGAGTACAAAAGAGTTAAATTAGTTGGACTTCATGCACACATAGGTTCTCAGATATTTGAGCTTGAGCCATTCCTTGATGAAGTAGATGTTATGATGAAACTTGTTAAGGAAATAAAAGAAAACTACGGAATTGAGTTAACAGATGTAGACTTAGGTGGTGGAGTTGGTGTTTATTACACTGAAGAAGATAAACCAAGAGCTATAAAAGATTTCTGTGAGTCTATAATTGATAGAGCAGAAAAAACTTGTGCTGAGTTAGGTATGGAAGTTCCACACCTTGTTATAGAGCCAGGTAGATCTGTAATAGCAAATGCAGGAAGTACTCTATACACAATAGGTTCAATAAAAGATATTAAAGACGTTAGGGTATATGTAAGTGTTGATGGAGGTATGACTGATAATATCAGACCATCTCTATATCATGCAGGATATGAATGTAGTATCGTTAATAAGATGAATGGAAATACAGACAATAAAGTAACTATTGCTGGAAAATGCTGCGAAAGTGGAGATATCTTAATAAATAATGTTGCGATATCTGAGATAGAGAGTGGAGATATTCTAATCACTACATCAACAGGAGCTTATGGATATTCAATGGCTTCAAACTATAACAAAATTCAGAAACCAGCTGTAATAGCCGTAAAAAATGGTGAAATAACACCAGTATGTAGAAGACAAACATTCGAAGATGTACTTGCTTTAGAATTATAAAACTTAGGGCTGTTGTAAATTGCAACAGCCTTTTTTGTATGTAGAAAACCCCCAGTTAGACTGGGGGTTCAGTAAAGCTTTTAGCTTTGAGTCTTTAATAAAAAAGCTCCTTTTGATAAGATATAATTGCGGTCCGCCAAC
>NZ_JBLOUI010000074.1:0-2487 GCF_047807365.1 Peptacetobacter sp. AB800
GTTCAGTTAGTTGAGTATAAACTAAATACTAGACCAAGAAAATGTTTAGGGTTTAAAACACCCTTCGAGATATTTTATGATAAACTGTTGCACTTAGCTTGACAATTCGCCTCTTAAAAATACAAATTCCCTTATATACAATAAAAGGAATTGAACAAACTGCACCAATCAAACCATAAATAGGAAACGCAATAACTCCTATTAATACCTTTGGTGCTTTAGATGTTAGCCATTTAGACGATAAGTAGCTATACAAAATTATCCCAGTTGGTATTCCAGAAAATAATAATCCAAAAGAAATAATGCTTCTTGTAAATCCTATTGGCTCTGGAATAGACATCCCTTTGCTATTTAAAAGTGCAATGTACTCAGGATTGCTAAGTTGTTTTATCTGTTCCGCTGCTACAAAATATCCTATCACACATCCAATGACTAAAAATATAATAATAATTGATATCTGTTTAAGTTCTTTCTTCATAATTTGATTTTCTCTTTCCAATTTATATTTTTTGATTTGTCTATACTACAATTTATCTTTTCTTCTTTTTCCTTGGAGCTGGCAATTCATCATACATTGCATTTAATAATCCGGTTAAAAACTCCTTATCATCAACCTCATCTACCAACAACATCTCCTTTGCCCCTTCATAAGGCAATTCATATCTAGCTGACGGCATATAATTAATTGCTGATTTCACTGGCTTTACAAGAAATCTATCGTCGTAAATTCCACCTACAATTTTTCCTCTATAATAAATGATAAACTCACCCATCATAGATCTATATGTAATTTCTTCCAAATCAGATAATTTTTCTAAAATAAAATCTAAGTATTCTTTACTTGATGCCATTGTGATTTCTTCCTTTCAAATAATTTTAAATTTTAGCCTATGTATTTATTAAAAAATACCTTTATTATATTTTTATTACTTATTGTTCACTTGTAATATCCTCAGCTATTGTTTCAATAGCTTTTTTAGCGAAATTCACCTTTCTTTCGCTAACCACCTCTGCTCCATCTTTTATAATAATATCAGCAACACAGAGCTGATTTTCTTTACTTGGCTTGTCACTTCCCATAAGAGTAAGCCATTTTACTTCTACATCTTTTTCGTCTATCTCTTTATAATACTCCACCGAATAACTCATCTTTTCAAAAAATACTGAATTCGAACTGGCTTCTACAAAAATCTCCCCTTCTTCATTTTGAGTTATCTTTATTGTTTGATTTACTATTTCATCTTTAGATGAGACATACTCCTCATTTGGAGAAATTGTAGATTTAAATATAACTTTTTCGCCTATATTTTCTTCTGTTTGAGAATTATTAGAAGAACAGCCTACTAAAGAAAAACAAATAACAAAAAATATCAGAAGTAATTTTATTTTTTTCATATAATTATCTCCTTATTAAAATTATATTTTTTATTTATATTTCAATTATACTATCCACAATATGTACCAACAATAAATTTAACAGATAATTCTCAATATTTTATTTTCAATTAAAAAAGGTACCCATCACAACAACGAGTACCTAAATATTGCTAACAAAAAAAACCACCAATCTATTGGCCGTAGTGGTGGTTTCACATTTTCTATAACTATTAAGTTTAGAAAAAAATAACCTTTAAAGCTATCGTTTCTGTTATTCTTATCTTTCTTTATTATAACATACTTTACTATTATAAGAAATACAAATATCTGAATATAATAATTATCTTTTTATTTTCAAAAATTTGCTAGATTATTTAATTATATAAAATACTTAAACAAACCACTCCCAATTATATAATAAAAAATTACAAGCCCAAGCTAATAATAGATAAATTACTGGCTCTAAATTTCCTAATGAAACAGTTCTTTTTTCTTCATTTCTATTGAAAAAGTGTCTTTCAATTACTTTCCAAACTACAAAACCAAAAATCGTTCCCAAAACATTCATCATTAAATCATCTATATCCACTAATCTATTTGTTGGAAGCTGCGAAAATTCAATTAACATAGAAAAAACTAAACCTGTTAAAGCAACTTTTATTGGATTTCTAAAATTTTTCCATATATACGGTAGTAAAAATCCAAGTGGCATAAGCATAATAACATTCATAATATATGTAAACACACCATCTGACTGAAATGGTATAAAACTAATATTAGCTTGCTGCAATGTCGTAATTAATCCGCCTTTAGAAATCATCTCCCATATTGATCCAATTCCTGTTACTGAAAATACAAGATAAACATAAATCATCATAATAAATGTCCATAAATAATGGCTTGTAGTAGATTTTTTATTGAAAAATAGCATAACAACCTGATATATCAATGCAGGTAATACAGTTAAAATAATTGGAATAAATAACATAAAAGTCATGTTTATCACTCCTCGTATAATATATTTAAATTTAATTTTATTAATTTTCATTCCTATCTCATTTTCTATGTGAGATAATCTGATTAAAGATAGAGGTCGTAGTATCACTCCTT
>NZ_JBLOUI010000075.1:0-2376 GCF_047807365.1 Peptacetobacter sp. AB800
TCGCCTATGCTTCGCAGCACAAACCTTGCAAGTCGCTATCAAGTTCGTCGGTAGCTACGCCTTTTATGGACTTTCACCACAGATTAATAGCATGCCCGTCATACTAAAAAAATAACCCTCCAGTTTAAACTGGAGGGCTTTTTTATTATCTTAGTGATGATGTAAGCAAGTTTTGTTTATATCGAATAATATTAACTTACCTTCTTTTATAAGATCTAAATTTCCTTTTACATCTAGTAGTGAATTCCCCTGGTATACACTTATTCCAGCTTCACCAAGTTTCATCATAGCACCTTTTCCTATACCTGCTACAACAGCTACATCAACTACAGCCCCATTAAGAGCTTTTACAGGGTTGCACTGTCCTTCTGGATGTTTACCTGTTGCAGGGTCTAAATGACCGTTTTCAACAGCTTCAAACTCACCTGTTTCTGTATCACATACTATAAATATTGGCGCAGTACCAAAGTGCCCATATAGTACACTGTCTAATCCTTTATCTTCTTTTACTGGAAAACATATTTTCATATTATTTTTTCTCCTTTTTTCTATTTGTATTTTGCATAAATTTATCATATCAGAATTAATCAGCTCTGTAAAATCTTTTAAATACAGCCTGTTTAATTAGTGTCTATCAATAGTAAAATTTATATCAATCTATTGATTGTGCTATCTTCAATTGTAGAACTATTCTGATTATAACATCTTTTTGCTTAAATAAGATACTGCACTAAGTCCTGCAACCTGTCCTTCTCCAGCTGCTTTCATAAACTGGTATGGTTTACCAGTACAATCGCCAGCTGCAAAACATCCTGCTATATTAGTACTCATATCTCTATTTACTTTTATGTGTGCTCCTTCTATTTCAAGTCCTGGAACTAAAACTCCAGGTGAAACACTATCTTTAAGGATAAATACTCCATCAACGTCTATCTCTCTATCTTTTAAGACAAGCTTATTTACGTGAGTTTCACCCTCTATTTTAACAGCTTTACTAGATATAACCTCAATATTTTCACTTATATCTCCTGCACCTGTAGTTTTTTCCATATCATACACAGGTATATAGTAAGTTTTTTCTGCTATTTCGTCTATATAGTTTGCTTCTTCCTCTGCATCTGGAGTGTGTCCTATTATAGCTACAGTTTTACCTTTATAAAGAGGTGCATCACAAGTAGCACAGTATCCTACTCCTCTTCCTAAAAACTTCTCTTCACCTTCTATAGCTCTTGTAAATTCCACACCTGTACCAAGTATTACAGTAGTTGCCTCAAACATCTCCTGCCCTGACATAAGCGCAAAATAATCTCCCATAGCATATACGTTATTTATCTTTTTATTTACTATCTCTATATCCATATCGTTTAAATGTTTCTTAAAGCTTTCCATAAGCTCAATTCCTGTTACATTAGAAAAGCCTAAGTAATTATCCACAACTGGAGCCTTCACTAATTTATTGCTTAAATTTTTTGATCCAAATACAATTATACTCTTATTTCTTATCTTTGCATTTATTGCAGCTGATAATGCTGCTGGACCACTTCCTATTATCGCTATATCGTATCTCATTAATCTCACCCTTTTTTCTCAAAACGATTATCCATCTTTTTCTTTATAGAATTAAAGATAAGTATCAATCCAATAAAATCTAAATGGAAATCACTTATCTTTATATTCTGTAATGGTTAATTTTTATGTCTAAATTTACTTAATATCTTTTTTATCTATCTTTTATGTATTTTTTATAAGCTTGCTTTTATTTTGCTTATTAATCTATCTTTAGGCATGAAACCTACTATCTGATCAACAGGTTTTCCATCTTTGAAAACTATCATAGTTGGAACTGAAGATACTCCAAACTGCTGAGCTATTTCTAAACTTTCGTCTATATCTAGTTTATAGAAAGTAGCTTCCTCTTTCATATCTTCTCCTGCTTCTGCAAATACCGGTGCTAACATCTTACAAGGTCCACACCAAGTAGCGAAGAAATCTACTACTGCTACTCCACTTCCATTTTCTACTTTATCTCTAAATTCTGCTGTATTTATAACTTTTGCCATTTTATTTCCCTCCAAATTTTTATTTTTAATTGTTTATTTTTATTTGATTTACATTATCTATAATACCCCCTTTATACATCTTCTAACATTTTTCTTAAAAATATTTTTTATTTTTATATAAATAAAAATAACTGCTAGTCTAAATCATAAACTAGCAGCTATAATATCTAATGTTTCTTTTGAATTTTTATAAAGAAGCTACTTCCTCAATGTCATTAAGTTAGCATTGTTAATGAGGTTATCTAAAAGAAAAATAGCAGGAAAGATTTTTGCTTTCCTGCTATTTTTATATTTTAAACACACAAATAAGACAGAT
>NZ_JBLOUI010000076.1:0-2214 GCF_047807365.1 Peptacetobacter sp. AB800
GATGACCTAAGGATATTATGTAAAGATAATGATAATGGAACAAGGGAAGCTTAAGATATGGAGGTTTCACTGCCAAAGAAATAGTGGTAAGGAAAGCTAACAAGTATAACTTACCTTAACTTAAGTGAAAGTAGTGGCACTACCTATGAAGTTTTTGTAATGAAAACAGAGGAATAGCCACAAGACAAATTCAAAATTAAAAAATTAAATAATAGAGATATTCCAAGGTTCGAGTAAGACTAAGAGATGTATGCTATAAATTTAACTTCTAAAGTTAAAGGAGGTATACAGACTTGGAGGAAAGTTTAAAAACAAAGAAAAGTCAGTTACTAAGAAATAATGAATATTACTTATTACAAAAAAAATATGATAAACTATACAAACTTGCTAAGGAAAATTATAAATTTAATAATCTTATGAAAGACATAAGCGAAGAAAAGAATATTTTACTTGCTTATAGAAATATTAAGAAAAATAAAGGCTCAGTTACAGTAGGAACAGACAATATTGACATTGACTACTACAAGGACTGGAGCAAAGAAAAATTTGTAATGCACTTTCAAAACAAACTTAAAAACTATAATCCTAAGAGTGTAAGAAGAATTGAAATTCCAAAACCAAATGGTAAAATGAGACCATTGGGAATACCTTGTATGGAAGATAGAATCATACAACAATGTATTAAACAAGTATTAGAACCTATTTGCGAAGCAAAGTTTCATAAACATAGTTATGGATTTAGACCAAATAGGTCAACCAAACATGCTATAGCACGTGGCATGTGGTTAATGAATAACTCTAAATGTCATTATGTAGTAGATATAGATATAAAAGGATTCTTTGATAATGTAAATCATTCAAAGCTAAAGAAACAAATATGGTCTTTAGGAATCCAAGATAAAAATCTCATTGCTGTAATTGGGAAAATACTTAAATCAGAAATAGAAGGTATAGGTATTCCTAACAAAGGAACACCTCAAGGAGGAATAATTAGTCCCCTACTATCCAATATAGTACTAAACGAGCTAGATTGGTGGTTAAGTAGCCAATGGGAAACATTTAATAGTAAACATGAATATTATGACGCTGGAACAAAATACAGAGTACTCAGAAAAGGAAATTTAAAGGAATTCTATTTTGTTAGATATGCAGATGATTTCAAAATTTTTTGCAAAGATTATGTGACAGCCAAGAAAATATATATGGCAACTAAAGAATGGCTAAGAGAGCGATTAGGATTAGAGGTTAATAATGAAAAGTCAAAAATAACAAACCTTAGGAAAAATAGAACTGAATTTTTAGGAATAGAACTTTATGTTATTCCTAGTAAAAACAAGTATGTATGTCATAGTAATATAAGTAAGAAATCAAAGAAAAGAATAGTAGAAAATCTTAAAAAACAAATTAAGGTGATTCAACATTATCCGACACGTAAAGAGGTAGGAAAATTAAATTCTATGATATTGGGAATACATAATTATTATAATTGTGCAACCAAAGCCAGTTATGACTTTGGAGATATAAATTTCTTAGTTTTAAAAACCTTGAAGAATAGATTAAAACATGTAGTCTCGGATAAGGGCATCAGAACAAATTCATATCAAAAACTATATGGACAATACCAAGGCAAACTTAGAACTATTAAAGGGATTACTATATATCCAATTTATGGATGTAAATATAAAAGATTATATAGTTTCAAACAAGAAACAAACAACTATACTAAAGAAGGTAGGTTGCTAGTTCATAAGCAATTGTTAGGATATAATCATCTAATTGAATACCTACTAAATACATCACAGGAAAATACTAGTATAGAATACAATGATAATCGTATCTCGTTAATAATAGGACAACAGGGTAGATGTGCCATAACAGGTAACTTATTAGATATAAATAACATGGAATGTCATCATAAAAAGCCTAAGTTATTAGGTGGAACTGATGAATACAAAAATTTAGTATGGATTTGTAGTGAAGTACATAAATTGGTACATTGTACAAAACAAGAAACAATAGAAAAGTATTTAAATCAATTACAATTAGACAATAAAGGTATTAAAAAACTGAACTCTTTAAGAAAACAAGTAGGTAATCCTATTATATAATTTAAATTTAAAATTTGTTGGAACGCCGTATGAGGTGAAAGTCTCACGTACGGTGTGGAGTGGGGGAAAAGATGGAGATAAAATCAAAGTCTTACCTATCACTATT
>NZ_JBLOUI010000077.1:0-2135 GCF_047807365.1 Peptacetobacter sp. AB800
GTCACAGGTTCGAGTCCTGTTATTCCCGCCAATATGCTGGTGTGGCTCAATTGGTAGAGCAGCTGACTTGTAATCAGCAGGTTGTAGGTTCGAGTCCTATCACCAGCTCCAAATATGGAGGATTTCCCGAGTGGCCAAAGGGGGCAGACTGTAAATCTGTTAGCATCGCTTTCGGTGGTTCGAATCCACCATCCTCCACCAAAATAAAATATACGCGGATGTGGCGGAATTGGCAGACGCACTAGACTTAGGATCTAGCGCCTACGGCGTGGGGGTTCGACTCCCTTCATCCGCACCATATTTTATTGATTCAGTTTTGTGGGTGCATAGCTCAGCTGGATAGAGCAACGCCCTTCTAAGGCGTGTGTCGAAGGTTCGAATCCTTCTGCGCTCACCAAAACACAAAATTTAATATTACCAATGTTGGGGATTCGCCAAGCGGTAAGGCACATGACTCTGACTCATGCATGCATAGGTTCGAATCCTATATCCCCAGCCATTTTTATTTTTTGTGGTCTATTAGCTCAGTCGGTAGAGCACTTGACTTTTAATCAAGGTGTCCCGCGTTCGAATCGCGGATAGATCACCATTTTTTTTATACATGGAGAGGTGTCCGAGTGGTTTAAGGAGCTGGTCTTGAAAACCAGTGATGCTTAACGGCACCGTGGGTTCGAATCCCACCCTCTCCGCCAAGTATATGCGGATGTGGCGGAATTGGCAGACGCACTAGACTTAGGATCTAGCGCCTACGGCGTGGGGGTTCGACTCCCTTCATCCGCACCATACTTTATTTTTATTTTTTGATAAATATGCCCAGATAGCTCAGTCGGTAGAGCAGGGGACTGAAAATCCCCGTGTCGGTGGTTCGATTCCGCCTCTGGGCACCATAAGTGTGGCGGTATAGCTTAGTTGGCTAGAGCGTTCGGTTCATACCCGAAAGGTCACAGGTTCGACTCCTGTTACCGCTACCAAAATAATGAGGACCATTAGCTCAGTTGGTTAGAGCGCCCGGCTCATAACCGGTAGGTCTGGGGTTCGAGTCCCTGATGGTCCACCATTTATGGTGGATGTAGCCCAGTTGGTTAGAGCGCCAGATTGTGGCTCTGGAGGCCGTGAGTTCGAATCTCATCATCCACCCCAAAATTAATATGGTCTATTAGCTCAGTCGGTAGAGCACTTGACTTTTAATCAAGGTGTCCCGCGTTCGAATCGCGGATAGATCACTTTTTTCGGCGACATAGCCAAGCGGTAAGGCAATGGACTGCAACTCCTTGATCTCCAGTTCGAATCTGGATGTCGCCTCCACTATTATTTGAAAATATAATATTTTAATATGCGCTCATAGCTCAACCGGATAGAGTGCCTGACTACGAATCAGGAGGTTGCGGGTTCGAGTCCCTCTGGGCGCATTTTTCAATGGGGTTATAGCTCAGCTGGGAGAGCATCTGCCTTACAAGCAGGGGGTCACAGGTTCGAGCCCTGTTAACCCCACCAGTAAAAGTCTTTAGCGAAAGTTAAAGACTATATTTTTAATAAAAAATTGTTTTGAGGTAAAAGAATATGTATGTAGTCTTTGGAGATGAAGTATTAGATAGTAATGAAGTTATAGATTTATTTAATAATGAGTCAGATTTTTTTGTGGAAACAGATTTAACAAAATCTACTAAAAGAGAAGATGTAATAGCTTTGAAATTAAAAATAAATATAGAAGACATATATTCTGATTCTAAATTTAATCAATATAATGAAGAAATATTTGAAGAATATTTAGATAATGCAGAAGAAATGATTACAGATTTTGTAGAAATAAATTTTGATTATAAAAAAAGATTTGTAACAAGTGTATATAAATGGGAAGAGCTGGATAACAGTATATACTTAATTGTTGCCTTTTCAGATATTAGTCTTCCTTTATTAAAACTAAATGATGTTCTTAACAGATTATTAAAACAAAATGATTAAAAAATATAAAAAAAGTATTGACAGTATGTATAGTAGATGGTATTATATTGCTTGTAGATAACAAATGAACTTTGAAAACTGAACAGCAGATATATTTAGTTCGAACAAATAGTTCGAACGCCATACAAACCATGCCAGATATTTTGAGATAACATCTGAGCGGATATAACAAA
>NZ_JBLOUI010000078.1:0-1812 GCF_047807365.1 Peptacetobacter sp. AB800
GGTATGACGGGCATGCTATTAATCTGTGGTGAAAGTCCATAAAAGGCGTAGCTACCAATGAACTTGATAGTGACTTGCAAGGTTTATGCTGCGAAGCATAGGCGAGAAGAAGCAATAGCGAAATCGTAGCCTGACGAACAGAAACCTAATACTAAGGCTTGTATGATGGATAAGTTGACCGAAAGCAATGAAGTCCAAAAGGTAGTCGTAACTCATATAAGTAAATTAGGCAGGTAGACGAGGAAAGATTAATGGCTTATCCCGTGAGGTCTCACAAACAGAATATCTGTAGTAACAACGAATTGTGAGAAGTCAGCAGATGCCATAGTAGTGATGAAACCTTTGTAATGAAGGTGGAGCGAAGGGCGGAACAGTTTCAATAGTCAAATTAAATTACATAAACAAATATATAGATTCGACGAGAGTAGAGTAGTGAAGACGTAACGGAACGAAATATTCATAGGTGGTAGAATTAATATATATGAAGTTAAATAATGAAAGGAGACATAATCTTTGGCAACAGAATTAATGGAAAAGATACTTGAAAGAGAAAATATGATGCAAGCATACAAGAAAGTTAAATCAAACAAAGGTGCTTGTGGAATAGATGGAATAGGTACAGATGAAATAAGAGATTACCTAATAGAAAATTGGATAAGTATCAAAAATAGAATATTAAAAAGAAAATATAAACCACAACCGGTTTTAAGGGTGGAAATACCAAAACCTAACGGTGGGGTAAGAAATCTAGGTATTCCAAATGTAGTAGATAGAATAATAGAACAAGCAATCGTTCAAGTAGTTAGCCCAATTGCGGAGCAACACTTTAGTGAATACAGCTACGGATTTAGACCAGGAAGAAATGCACATCAGGCAATAAACAAACTTCTTGAATATCTAAATGATGGGTATACATATATTGTAGATATTGACCTAGAGAAATTCTTTGACAATGTTCCTCATGATAAACTAATGACATTAGTCCAAAAGATAATACATGACCCAGACACAGAATCATTAATCAAGAAATACCTAACGGCTGGGGTAATGATTAGAGGAAAATATGAAGAAACAAAACTAGGAACACCGCAAGGTGGAAATTTATCACCACTTCTATCAAATATTATGTTAAATGAACTCGATAAAGAACTAGAGAAAAGAGGTTTGCATTTCGTGAGATATGCAGATGACTGTATAATAACCGTTGGAAGTAGTGCCTCAGCTAATAGAGTTATGAATACTGTAACTAAATGGATAGAAAGAAAGCTAGGATTAAAAGTAAACGCAACGAAGTCAAAGGTAACAAGACCAACAAACCTTAAATATCTAGGATTTAGTTTCTATAAAATTGGAACAAAATGGGAAGTTAGAATCCACGAAGACTCGATAACTCGCTTTAAAAGGAAACTCAAGAAGCTAACAAAACGTTCTTGGTCTGTAGATATGACATATAGAATCAAGAAATTAAATGAAGTAATAAGAGGTTTCATAAACTATTTCAAAATACGGAAAATGAGAAAACATATGGAATTAATAGATAGACGTATAAGAAATAGAATGAGGGTTGTGATATGGAAACAATGGAAAACTAGTGAAAAGAGATTCTGGGGATTAAGAAAATTAGGAGCACCAATTTGGATGGCAAAACAATCCGTAGGATTTGGTGACCATTATCAAGCAGTAATTAAGACAACTGGATTGAATAAAATAACAAAGGAAATTTTCACTAAAAGAGGATTAATAAGTTGCTTAGATTATTATATGAAATTGAACCGCGGAGTGCCGAACGGCACGCTCCGTGGTGTGAGAGGG
>NZ_JBLOUI010000079.1:0-1799 GCF_047807365.1 Peptacetobacter sp. AB800
TGCCGTTCGGCACTCCGCGGTTCAATTTCATATAATAATCTAAGCAACTTATTAATCCTCTTTTAGTGAAAATTTCCTTTGTTATTTTATTTAGTCCAGTTGTCTTAATTACTGCTTGATAATGGTTACCAAATCCTACGGATTGTTTTGCCATCCAAACTGGTGCTCCTAATTTTCTTAATCCCCAAAATCTCTTTTCACTAGTTTTCCATTGTTTCCATATCACAACTCTCATTCTGTTTCTTATACGTCTATCTATTAATTCCATATGTTTTCTCATTTTCCGTATTTTGAAATAGTTTATAAAACCTCTTATTACTTCATTTAATTTCTTGATTCTATATGTCATATCTACAGACCAAGAACGTTTTGTTAGTTTCTTGAGTTTCCTTTTAAAGCGAGTTATCGAGTCTTCGTGGATTCTAACTTCCCACTTTGTTCCAATTTTGTAGAAACTAAATCCGAGGTATTTGAGATTTGTTGGTCTTGTTATCTTTGACTTCGTTGCATTTACTTTTAATCCTAACTTTCTTTCTATCCATTTAGTTACAGTATTCATAACTCTATTAGCTGAGGCACTACTTCCAACGGTTATTATACAGTCATCTGCATATCTCACGAAGTGCAAACCTCTTTTCTCTAGTTCTTTATCGAGTTCATTTAACATAATATTTGATAGAAGTGGTGATAAATTTCCACCTTGCGGTGTTCCTAGTTTCGTTTCTTCATATTTTCCCTTAATCATTACCCCAGCCGTTAGGTATTTCTTGATTAATGATTCTGTATCTGGGTCATGTATTATTTTTTGAACTAATGTCATTAGTTTATCATGAGGAACATTGTCGAAGAATTTTTCTAGGTCAATATCTACGATATAAGTATATCCATCATTTAGATATTCAAGAAGTTTATCTATTGCCTGATGTGCATTTCTTCCCGGTCTAAACCCATAGCTGTATTCACTAAAATGTTGCTCCGCAATAGGGCTAACTACTTGAGCTATTGCTTGTTCTATTATCCTATCTACTACGTTTGGAATACCTAGATTTCTTACACCACCGTTAGGTTTTGGTATTTCCACTCTTAAAACTGGTTGTGGTTTATATTTTCTTTTTATTATTCTATTTTTGATACTTGTCCAATTTTCTATTAGGTAATCTCTTATTTCATCTGTACCTATTCCATCTATTCCACAAGCACCTTTATTGGATTTAACTTTCTTATATGCTTGCATCATATTTTCTCTTTCAAGTATCTTTTCCATTAATTCTGTTGCCAAAAGATTTTGTCTCCTTTCATTATTTAACTTCATATATATTAATTCTACCACCTATGAGTATTTTGTTCCGTTACGTCTTCGCTACTCTACTCTTGTCGAATCTATATATTTGTTTATGTAATTTAAATTTGACTGTTGAAATTGTTCCGCCCTTCGCTCCACCTTCATTACAAAGGTTTCGTCACTACTATGGCTTCTGCTGACTTCTCACAATTCGTTGTTACTACAGATGTTCTGCTTGTGAGACCTCACGGGATAAGCCATTAATCTTTCCTCGTCTACCTGCCTAATATACTTATATGAGTTACGACTACCTTTGGGACTTCATTGCTTTTAGTCAACTTATCCATCATATAAGCCTTAGTATTAGGTTTCTGTTCGTCAGGCTACGATTTCGCTATTGCTTCTTCTCGCCTATGCTTCGCAGCACAAACCTTGCAAGTCGCTATCAAGTTCGTCGGTAGCTACGCCTTTTATGGACTTTCACCACAGATTAATAGCATGCCCGTCATACTAAAAA
>NZ_JBLOUI010000080.1:0-1768 GCF_047807365.1 Peptacetobacter sp. AB800
TTTTATTAATTATTTTTTCATCTTTTCGCTTTTTCAATACATTCATATTACTATTATACACAAGTTTTCCACAGTTTTAAATTATTATAATTTCCTTAAGAATAAAAAAATAGGGCGAAGGAATTTGATTTCCCTCGCCCATTTTTATAAGTTATGAAATTTTTTTAGATTTTTAAACACTATAGGACCTCTCCCATAGTTGTTTACTGTTATAATATATTACTGTTTTGGACTATTATATTTTTCTTTCTTAGATTATTTTATTTTTTATATTTTGTACTTCTTTAAACTATAATAATTTAGCTGCGTTTTTAAATGTTGCATATCTATCAGTATCGGCTTTATTTCCACCTATCTGAATAACTTTGTCTGCCTTTATTCCAGACGCTTTAAAATCTGCTACCTTCATAAGAGGAGCTTTATTTTTCTGTGCCACGACAACCGCAGCATAAAGGTCTGCATCGCCAAGGTATGTTACCATTGTTTTCACTTCGGTTTTTCCTCCTGTATCTTTTTCTCTTATCCTCTTTTTAAAGTCTTCCCATAGAGCTGGGTTATCTAGCATTTTTCGAGGACAATATTTTTTCTTTGCATCATAATGACGAATAACATGATCCACAGATATGTTAGTCTTCTTCATCAGATACTTAACTAATTCCACACATTTTAATCTTGCTTTCGTGTAGTCAGAATCTGGATTAACACATATTTCTATGTTTATAGTATTTTTGTTATTAACCCCTTTTACATTTGGAGTTCCATAAACAGTTCCAACTGCCCATGCAGCATCGTCATGGTCAAGGGTCTGAACTATATATGTATCGTCAACATAGTAGTGAACACTTGTTTTTAAATTTCCATTTTTATGAGCTTCTCCATGTTTTTTTGCTCCAGCTCCACGAGATGTATTATCGGTTTCGTGAATTACTATAAAACGTGGATGATTCTGATTTGCATAGCAATTAACTAATCTTTTATAATTCAATATTTCCAACTATTTCACCTCCTTTCCATTTTTTAACTGTTCAAGAGCATCCTGCACTTGTTTTGGAACTGGAACACCTAACTCTGCAACATTCTCTATTATGCTCAAACTTTCATTGCTTATATAGAAAAATGCTACTAATGTTCTAAATATGTGTTCACCTGTTCCTGTCATTCTGTCTAGTGCTACTGCTATTATTAATATGAACAGTATAAATATTTTCTTCATTAGACCTTTTACACTTGTTTCTGAGTTTAGATTTTTGTTTATATATCCTTTACTCAATCCAGTTAAGTAATCTAATGCCATTAATAATACTAGTGTGTTAAGAACTATATCCCACCCTCCAAAAAGGAACGTGACTGTTGTCCCTATTATTGCAACTGCTGCATTTAATACATCTGATAATCTAGCTGCCATCATTCTCTCCCTTCAAAAATTTTTTCAAAAAAAATCAAAATAAATGAAATTCATATAGATCACTTGCATATATTAATAAAAAATAAAGAAAGGAAGTGATCTATATGAAAAAGAAATTGCTTAGCTTTTTAGATCAAGCTATTTTTATTTCTTCTAAAATATTAATACTTTTATCAAATATTTATGACATACTTTTGTTAATACATTTAATATCCACTTTATTAATTAACTTGTTCTAAAAAATTAATTTAGGGCTTGAATTTATAATCTAAGTGCAACAAAAAAAAGAACTCATATCATTTTCTTGGTATAATATTCATGCCAACAAAAATTAAAACCAAGGAGAAAATGATATGAGTCTAT
>NZ_JBLOUI010000081.1:0-1650 GCF_047807365.1 Peptacetobacter sp. AB800
CAATGTCATTAAGTTAGTAGAAAAACATAAAGACCTCAATATTAGAAATAATATGGGGTCTTTTTATTTTATAAAAATGTTGACAAGAATTAAAAAATGTGTGGTCGCTTTCGCTATTAAATGTTAATGAAAGAGTGAAAGCGACCCTTGTAATTAGGGAAATCTTAATTACAAGGAGGTCACATATGAAACCTAAAGATATAAAAAAACTATTATTTTCAGAAATAAATTCTGTTTCAAAAAAATCAGATGATTACTGTATATCATCAGGAAAGGATTTTACTAGAAAGCGAAAGCTTCCATTTGAAACAGTTATAAAAACAATTATAGGTATGGAAAGTAAAAGTATGACTAATGAACTTATTAATATTTTTGATGCTAATCCAAATATGCCTTCGGCTTCTGCATTTGTTCAACAAAGATGCAAAATTAAGCCGGAAGCATTTAAAGATATTTTTAATAATTTTTCTTCAAATTTAGTTAATGAAAGTGATGAAAATCTTCGTATTCTAGCTGTTGATGGTACTGATGTTCAAATAGCTACTAATCCTAATGATTTATCATCATTTCATCAAGGAATTAATGGTAGAAAAGGTTATAATCTTATTCATTTAAATGCTCTATATGATATAAAAAATCATATTTATACAGATGCAGTTATACAAGGAAAAATAAATTATAATGAACATAGAGCATTACAAAAAATGATAGACGAATCAAATATAAAAAATGCATTAGTTATCGCAGATAGAGGTTATGAATCATACAATAACATGGCACATATACAAGAAAAAGGATGGTATTTCTTAATCAGAATAAAGGATGGTAAAAACGGTATTAAAGCAGGTTTAAATCTTCCTAAAACTAATGAATTTGACGAAAAAATAAATCTTAAACTGAGCCGTAGGCAGACAAAACAAACAAAAGAACTGTTCAAAGCCAAAAATCAGTACAAGTTTTTACCAGCAAATTCAGAATTTGATTATCTTAAAACAAAACAAAGAAAACATGACCCATTAGAATTCTATAATCTTAGTTTTAGAATAGTTCGCTTTAAGGTAATGGATAATCTTTATGAAACAGTACTTACAAACTTAGATAGTGAAGAATATCCTCCAGAAAAACTAAAAGAACTATATGCTTCAAGATGGGGAATTGAAACATCATTTAGAGATTTGAAATATACAATTGGTATGTTGAATTTTCATTCAAAAAAGGTGATGTGTATTCATCAAGAAATTTATGCACATCTTATAATGTATAACTTTGCAGAAATGATTACCTCTCACGTAGTCATTGAAAAAAAGCAAAGAAAATATACTTATAAAGCAAATTTTTCAGTCGCTACGCGTATGTGTCGACTGTTCTATTATGGAAAAACAACATCACCTAATTTAGAAACCATCATAGCAAGAAATATCATACCTATAAGACCCGATAGGCATCGTGAGCGAAAGCTCACAGTAAAAGTATTTCATGGTTTCATATATAGGGTAGCATAAATCAGCTAAAATGTCATAAAATTTTTTAGACAGATTTTTATCTGTCTTATTTGTGTGTTTAAAATATAAAAATAGCAGGAAAGCAAAAATCTTTCCTGCTATTTTTCTTTTAGATAACCTCATTAACAATGCTAACTTAATGACATTG
>NZ_JBLOUI010000082.1:0-1554 GCF_047807365.1 Peptacetobacter sp. AB800
TTTCTCAAACGCTTATTGGCGGTACAGGAATTTCAACCTGTTGTCCATCACCTACGCCTTTCGGCCTCGGCTTAGGTCCCGACTAACCCAGGGAGGACGAACCTTCCCCTGGAAACCTTGGGTTTACGGCCTGTGGGATTCTCACCCACATCTCGCTACTCATGCCAACATTCTCACTTCTTTACAGTCCACATGTCCTTACGGTCATGCTTCTGCCCAGTAAAGAAAGCTCCCCTACCCATCATAAATGATGCCGTGGCTTCGGTAGTAGGTTTTAGCCCCGGAAATCTTCGGCGCAGGATCACTCGACCAGTGAGCTATTACGCACTCTTTGAATGAGTGGCTGCTTCTAAGCCAACATCCTGGTTGTCTGTGCAATCCCACATCCTTTACCACTTAACCTACATTTGGGGACCTTAGCCGACGGTCTGGGCTGTTGCCCTCTCGACCGTGAATCTTATCACCCACGGTCTGACTCCCAGATAAAAGATGACGGCATTCGGAGTTTGATAGTCTTCGGTAGGTGCAATACCCCCTAGGACATTCAGTGCTCTACCTCCGTATCTCTGAATCTGAGGCTAGCCCTAAAGCTATTTCGGGGAGAACCAGCTATCTCCGGGTTCGATTGGAATTTCACCGCTATCCACAAGTCATCCCCGAGCTTTTCAACGCTCGTGGGTTCGGTCCTCCACGAAATTTTACTTTCGCTTCAACCTGCTCATGGATAGGTCACCCGGTTTCGGGTCTACGTCATGCAACTAAACGCTCAGTTAAAACTCGCTTTCGCTGCGGCTGCATACTTGAAGTACTTAACCTTGCTGCATAACGTAACTCGTTGGCCCGTTCTACAAAAAGTACGCGGTCACACAAGAAATGTGCTTCCACAGTTTGTAAGTACAGGGTTTCAGGTTCTATTTCACTCCCCTCCCGGGGTTCTTTTCACCTTTCCCTCACGGTACTATGCGCTATCGGTCACCGGGTAGTATTTAGCCTTGGAGGGTGGTCCCTCCTGCTTCCCACGGGGTTTCACGTGTCCCGTGGTACTCTGGATCATATCGGAAGTCTTCTCACTTCGACTACAGGGCTGTTACCTTCTGTGGCGGAGCTTTCCAAAACTCTTCGTCTGTAATAACCTCTTCCTGATGATATGTCCGCAACCCCTAAGAAGCGAACTTCTTAGGTTTGGGCTGTTCCGCGTTCGCTCGCCGCTACTAGCGGAATCGAATTTCTTTCTCTTCCTTCGGGTACTTAGATGTTTCAGTTCCCCGAGTTCCCCTCAACGAGCTATGTATTCACTCGAAGATACCATGACATTACTCATGGTGAGTTTCCTCATTCGGAAATCTATGGATCAAAGTTTACGTGCAACTCCCCATAGCTTATCGCAGCTTATCACGTCCTTCATCGGCTCCCGGTGCCAAGGCATCCGCCCTGCACCCTTAATAACTTGACCAGTTACATTTGACATTTTTTAGTAAGGTTGTCGTCCTTATTTATCACATTAAGGAAATAAATGATGTCATATCATAATATATATGTAGTTTTCAAAGTACA
>NZ_JBLOUI010000083.1:0-1540 GCF_047807365.1 Peptacetobacter sp. AB800
CAGTTAGTTGAGTATAAACTAAATACTAGACCAAGAAAATGTTTAGGGTTTAAAACACCCTTCGAGATATTTTATGATAAACTGTTGCACTTAGCTTGACAATTCGCCATAAAAAAATAAAGCGTCGAATACCGTCATTTAAATGAAGCAGCACTCAACGCTTTGTTACCATTAATTATTTTAAATTCATATTGTTTTAATTCACAATGTGTATTGTATAACGAAATATACATTTTTTAAATAGTTTTTTTATATTTATATATAAAAATTTTATAATCCAGTCTTAAAACTAAAATGCCCAAGTTACAAGGACAGCTACACCAATATAAAGTGCAAATAAAATCACTCTTCTCATAGTTTTTGAAAGTTTTAAGTCTTTATCAAATTTATCTACAAGTATATTTGCACCTAGGCATAATATACATATAGCAAAAAATCTTTTTAACAATAGTATAGTACCCATTTTATTTATACCTACCTTTCGAAGTCAATCAAAGTATATATTAACATATAAAATAGGTATTCTACAATATTTTTAATAACAAATCTATTTTTATATCCTATCTTATTCTTTAATTTTAAAAAAATCTATTTTTTATTTTTCTTTAGTCCAATCTGTAGCCGTCTCACTCTGCTCTCCACTTATGCTCATTAGATATCCCAAAGCTTCTTCTTTAGTCATAAAGAAGTGTATTCCACCTGTAGAATCTCTCCACCTATCTGGGTTAAATCCTTTAGCATAAGCCATTTCTCCAACCTTATATACAAAATCTCCATCTACATAGGAAACAGCCTCATCAAATTTAACAGTTTCTGTTGGATCTGTTACAGCAAGCACCTTAGCCTTATCACATCTACAAGTATTTAATGTAGAGCTAGTTCTTCTAGCATCTGCTGGAATTAGAAGTCTAACAAGTCTAGTATTGAAACAAGTTTTCCACGCTAAAAACGCTCCTGTTTCTGGGCATACCATTTTGTAGTGTTTTGTGTTTTCATCAGTCTTTATACCGTCCATTTTTGCTTCTTCTAGGTTAGCTCCAAAAATATCCGCTCCACACAAATCTACATCTGTTAAATCTGTGTATCTTAAATTAGTCGCATGTAGTGTACAATTTTTAAAGCTAGCATTAGATAAATCTGCATGTTCAAGAAAAACATTGCTTAAATTAGAACCTTCAAAATCTACATTTGCAAGTTTTACATTCTCAAAATCTGACCAATCTAAATCTACATTTCTAAAATCTAATCCGGTAAGATCCATATCCTTAAATATACAGTTCTTCAAATCTAGTATTTCATTTTCTTTTCTATTTTTCAGTAATTCTAATAACTGTTCTTTATTTATAATTTTTTTCATAGAAATCACTTCCCTTTAGTAAAATGCACAACCATTTTGTATATTTGTATCTTTTATTTAATTATACCACCTACAATTAAGTAGGGGCTAACTTGTAGCCCCTCTCACACCACGGAGCGTGCCGTTCGGCACTCCGCGGTTCAATTTCATATAATAATCTAAGCAACTTATTAATCCTCTTTT
>NZ_JBLOUI010000084.1:0-1496 GCF_047807365.1 Peptacetobacter sp. AB800
ATCCTCCACCAAAATAAAATATACGCGGATGTGGCGGAATTGGCAGACGCACTAGACTTAGGATCTAGCGCCTACGGCGTGGGGGTTCGACTCCCTTCATCCGCACCATATAAAGTGCATATTAAAAATAAAATATAATTTGCGGGAATAGTTCAGCGGTAGAGCGCGACCTTGCCAAGGTCGAAGTCGCGAGTTCGAATCTCGTTTCCCGCTCCAAGAACATTTGTTGATGTGGGTGCATAGCTCAGCTGGATAGAGCAACGCCCTTCTAAGGCGTGTGTCGAAGGTTCGAATCCTTCTGCGCTCACCATGTTGGGGATTCGCCAAGTCGGTAAGGCATAGCACTTTGACTGCTACATTCGTAGGTTCGAGTCCTGCATCCCCAGCCAATAGAATGTTATTAAGAAATAAAGAATGATTAATCTGGTTCATTAGCTCAGTTGGTAGAGCACCTGACTCTTAATCAGGGAGTCCTGGGTTCGAGTCCCAGATGAATCACTTTTATAAATATGGAGAGGTGTCCGAGTGGTTTAAGGAGCTGGTCTTGAAAACCAGTGATGCTTAACGGCACCGTGGGTTCGAATCCCACCCTCTCCGCCAAAATGCCCAGATAGCTCAGTCGGTAGAGCAGGGGACTGAAAATCCCCGTGTCGGTGGTTCGATTCCGCCTCTGGGCACCATAAGTGTGGCGGTATAGCTTAGTTGGCTAGAGCGTTCGGTTCATACCCGAAAGGTCACAGGTTCGACTCCTGTTACCGCTACCAAAATAATGAGGACCATTAGCTCAGTTGGTTAGAGCGCCCGGCTCATAACCGGTAGGTCTGGGGTTCGAGTCCCTGATGGTCCACCAAATGAATATTTTTATCGAGGTGTAGCGCAGTTTGGTAGCGCACGTGGTTTGGGACCATGGGGCCGGGGGTTCGAGTCCCTTCACCTCGACCATTTGTGGTGGATGTAGCCCAGTTGGTTAGAGCGCCAGATTGTGGCTCTGGAGGCCGTGAGTTCGAATCTCATCATCCACCCCAAATTAATATGGTCTATTAGCTCAGTCGGTAGAGCACTTGACTTTTAATCAAGGTGTCCCGCGTTCGAATCGCGGATAGATCACTTTTCGGCGACATAGCCAAGCGGTAAGGCAATGGACTGCAACTCCTTGATCTCCAGTTCGAATCTGGATGTCGCCTCCAACTAAAAATGATTTAAGCCGAAGTGGCGGAACTGGCAGACGCACAGGACTTAAAATCCTGCGGGACTTATCCTCCCGTACCGGTTCGATTCCGGTCTTCGGCACTTATACAATATCGCGGGGTGGAGCAGTTGGCAGCTCGTCGGGCTCATAACCCGAAGGTCGTAGGTTCAAGTCCTACCTCCGCAACCAAAAAAATATGGCCCGTTGGTCAAGCGGTTAAGACACCACCCTTTCACGGTGGTAACAGGAGTTCGATTCTCCTACGGGTCACCAACTCAATATGCGGGTGTAGCTCAATGGTAGAGTT
>NZ_JBLOUI010000085.1:0-1418 GCF_047807365.1 Peptacetobacter sp. AB800
TTTGTTAGGTTTATTTGTTGTGCAATTTTTTAAAATTTTTGAAATCAAGTTTAACCCATCGATTTATTTTTTGTTTCGAGAGTATTTTTTTCATATCAAGTTAACAAAACCCAAAATTAGGTGTTTATGTAGTCACTGTCAATTTTCATTTTTTAAGAAAAAATCATTTTCCTACTTTTATTATAGCAAAAATATATTTATTTTAATCATATTGATGTTACAATTATTATATTATATATTTCAGATTTTATAATTACAAATAAGTTACAATTTTAACTTTAATAAGATTTTTTTATCATTTTTTTAATATAATTTTATTAAACAAGTATAATATTTTAATTTATTGTAATTTTATTAGTATTTTAGGAGGTAATATGGTTAATTTAACTCTTTTAGGATGTGGTGGAAATGTTCCACTACCAAATAGATTTTTATCTTCTCTTTTTATGAATTTTAATGGGAGAAAAATTTTAGTAGATTGTGGAGAGGGCACACAAGTATCTATGAAAATGAAAGGCTGCGGTTTTAAGGATATAGATTTAATCTGCATAACACATACTCATGGTGATCATATAATAGGTCTTATAGGATTGCTTTCTACGATGGGAAATAGTGAAAGAAAGAAACCCGTAACAATTATTGGTCCTGTAGGTATAAAAGAAGCTATGGATGCTATACAAGTTCTTATCACACTACCATATAAATTGAATATAATTGAAAATCCAGAGGGTAGATTCTCTCTTGTAGATCCAATTTTATCAGATTTATCTATAGAAACAATAGAATTAGAACATTCAACTGAATGTATAGGATATAATTTTTATTTTGCTAGGCATCCAAAATTTAATATTGAAAAGGCTCAGTTAAACAATGTTCCTAGAAAATACTGGAATATGTTACAAAAAGGAATGACTATTATGGATGGTGATGTAAATTATACACCTGATATGGTTCTTGGAGATGATAGAAAAGGTATAAAAATTTCTATGATTACAGATACTAGACCATTGGATACTATACCAGAATTTATAGAGGATGCTGATTTATTCATCTGTGAAGCTATGTACGGTGACGAAATGGATATTTCAAAGGCTATTAAAAACAAGCATATGCTGTTTAGAGAGGCTGCATCACTTGCTGTAATGGGAAATGTCAAACAATTACTTCTAACTCATTTTAGCCCTTCTATTGAAGAGCCAGATGTTTTTGAAAACAACGCAAAATCTGTATTTGAAAACACTATAATAGGATATGATCGATTCAGTACTCAAATAAAATATCCTGAAGAATAATAAAAAGGGGCTACAAGCCAATGTCATTAAGTTAGTAGAAAAACATAAAGACCTCAATATTAGAAATAATATGGGGTCTTTTTATTTTATAAAAATGTTGACAAGAATTAAAAAATGTGTGGTCGC
>NZ_JBLOUI010000086.1:0-1362 GCF_047807365.1 Peptacetobacter sp. AB800
TCTTGGTCAAGTCCTCGACCTATTAGTATCGGTAAGCTGCATACATTACTGCACTTCCACCTCCGACCTATCAACCACGTAGTCTTCATGGGGTCTTACTTCCGAAGAATGGGAAATCTTATCTTAAGGCTGGCTTCGCGCTTAGATGCTTTCAGCGCTTATCCGTTCCGTACATAGCTACCCAGCCATGCCTCTGGCGAGACAACTGGTACACCAGCGGTACGTCCACCCCGGTCCTCTCGTACTAAGGGCAGATCCTCTCAAATTTCCTACGCCTGCGACGGATAGGGACCGAACTGTCTCACGACGTTCTGAACCCAGCTCGCGTACCACTTTAATGGGCGAACAGCCCAACCCTTGGGACCTACTACAGCCCCAGGATGTGATGAGCCGACATCGAGGTGCCAAACCTCCCCGTCGATGTGGACTCTTGGGGGAGATAAGCCTGTTATCCCCAGGGTAGCTTTTATCCGTTGAGCGATGGCCCTTCCACTCAGAACCACCGGATCACTAAGTCCGACTTTCGTCCTTGCTCGACCTGTATGTCTTGCAATCAAGCTCTCTTATGCCTTTACACTCTATGCACGATTTCCGACCGTGCTGAGAGAACCTTTGAGCGCCTCCGTTACCTTTTGGGAGGCGACCGCCCCAGTCAAACTGCCCGCCTGACAGTGTCCCAAGACCTGATTCAAGGCCTCTGGTTAGAGTCCCAGTACTACAGGGGTGGTATCCCAACGGTGGCTCATCCAAAACTGGCGTCCTGGAATCAAAGCCTCCCACCTATGCTGTACATGTAGTACCAAGACCCAATGCCAAGCTACAGTAAAGCTCCATGGGGTCTTTCCGTCCTGTCGCAGGTATCCGGCATCTTCACCGGAATTACAATTTCACCGAGTCTGTTGTTGAGACAGTGCCCAAATCGTTACGCCTTTCGTGCGGGTCGGAACTTACCCGACAAGGAATTTCGCTACCTTAGGACCGTTATAGTTACGGCCGCCGTTTACTGGGGCTTAAGTTCACTGCTTCGATTGCTCTAACAGATCCCCTTAACCTTCCAGCACCGGGCAGGCGTCAGCTCCTATACATCGTCTTGCGACTTAGCAGAAACCTATGTTTTTGGTAAACAGTCGCTTGGGCCTATTCTCTGCGGCCATCTTTCGATGGCACCCCTTATCCCTAAGTTACGGGGTCATTTTGCCGAGTTCCTTAACAACAGTTCTCTCGCTGGCCTTAGGATACTCTCCTCACCCACCTGTGTCGGTTTGCGGTACGGGCGCCTTTAAACTCGATAGAGACTTTTCTCGACAGTGTGAATGCAGATGCTTCGCTACTAAATTTCGCTCCCCGTCACACCCCAGCATT
>NZ_JBLOUI010000088.1:0-1185 GCF_047807365.1 Peptacetobacter sp. AB800
TTGATGTTTCTCATAGACATGCAGTTTTTACAATTCCAGAGGATTTAAGAGTATATTTCTATAGAAAGCGAGAGCTTTTAAAAGACTTACAAGATACTGCATATAAGGTATTGGATAGTTTTCATAAAAAGAAAACAAAAGGAGATTATGAATTAGGAGCAATTGCCGTAGTGCATACCTTTGGTGGAGATTTAAAATGGAATCCTCATATACATGTCTTATACACCGAAGGGGGAATAGATAGAAATAATAAGTGGTTTAAAAAATTAGATTTCATACCATATACATATATGAAAAAGGTATGGCGAAAGTTGGTACTAGATATAATAAAAAACAATTTTAGAGATAGAAAAACTAGAAATTTGATAAATAAGCTATATAAGAAAGAATTCTATGTAAATGCAGAAAGACGTTTAACTAATATAAAACAGGCAACTCAATATATAGGTAGATATTTGGCTAGACCAGCTATCGCTGAATATAGAATAACTAATTACGATGGGAGAAATGTGACCTACTGGTATGAGAACAAAATACCTAAAGAAAAAAGAGAAATAACTGTGGATGTATTAGAATTTATAGGTAAAATAACTCAACATATTCACCCGAAGGGTTTTAGAGTTGCAAGAAGATATGGTTTATATTCAAGGGTAAAAAATAAATTAAGCATAGAAATATTGAAATTATATAACTTTATGAAATATAGAAATATATCTAAGTTGCTAAGAAAAAAGAATTCAGTAAAGAAAAATTTTAAAGATAGATTACTAGAAACATTTGGAGTAAATCCTTATATTTGTAAAAATTGTGGGAAAGATATGATTCTATGGGAAATATGGCATTATAAATATGGATTAATATACAATGCTCTAGACAAATCAAATTATAAAAAAATAATCTACGAAGAAACTATAGAAAAAGAAATTTCTTTATATACAACAACACAAATAGAATTATTTTAAAAGTCTATTAATAAATAGGCTAGCTTTGCTATGCTCAAATATAAATAATAGTGTATAATTAACGTAATTAAAATTATTAGGAGAAAAAACATGCTAAAAGAATTAGAAGAAATGAGTAAAGGACAAAAGTTATACAATTATGAGTGTAAGTCTTGTGGATTTGAAAAAGGAGTACCAGAATTTATCTTAGAAGAATTAAGACAAGATGTGTTCTTTTCATCAG
>NZ_JBLOUI010000089.1:0-1155 GCF_047807365.1 Peptacetobacter sp. AB800
TTTTTCAAATCGAGATATATCTCCTATTTCAGCAATAATAGAAGCTCCTAAAACAGAACCAATTCCTGTAATAGTTGTAATAATAGGGTTTATATCATTAAGAAGATATTCTATTTCTTTTTCAAGAAACTTTAATTGTTCTTCTAAAAATGAAATTTGATCTATTATTTGCTTTATTTGAAATGAAAATGAGCGTTTGGCAAATTTAACGCCAAATGTATTTAAAGCTGAATTTTGAATTTCTTCAGCTTTGGCGAAGCCAAATCTACCATTGCTACATTTAGATAATAATTCTGCTAGTGTTTCTGTACTTATACTTAACATGTCTTCAGGAAGTGGATATTTTGATAATAAATTTTTAGATGTTACACCAAAAATATCAGAAAAAAGTTTATCGTATTCTGGAAATACTTGGTCAAGAAGAGCTATTAGCTTTCTTTTCCAATCAGAACTTTCATCAACAAGACTAAATCTATATCGAGTAAGATTTTTAAGTTCAAACAATCTTTCGTCTGAAAGCGGAGATGATGAAAACTCTCCAAATCTCATAACTTGAGCTATTACAAATGAATCTTTTGAATCAGTTTTAGTCTTTCTTATATACATTTTTCTAAAAGCTTCTGATTGTATAGGATTTATGACGAAAGTATTAAACTTACACTCTACGAGATATGAGTAAATAGAAAGCCAATAGTGACCAGTAGCTTCCATACCAACTATACAATTGTCTGAATAAACATTATAAGAAGAGAGATACTTTATAAGTTTTTCAAAACCTTTAATAGTATTTGAAAAAGAAATACTTTCACTTAATAATTTTCCAGAAGCATCAATTATAGACACTTCGTGTTTATTTTTAGCAATATCAATACCGATATAATACATGATAACACCTACTTTCCTAATAGTTTAAAGATAGAGAAAAGAACCTCTTTAACTTTATGCCGATATAACCTCGTTAGATATACAGCAATTATGTATTATGCTATCCAGCTCATACATATAAAGACATAAAGTAGAGGCGTAAGCCTTAATTACGAAAACATCGTTCCAAGGAGTGATACTACGACCTCTATCTTTAATCAGATTATCTCACATAGAAAATGAGATAGGAATGAAAATTAATAAAATTAAATTTAAATATATTATACGAGG
>NZ_JBLOUI010000090.1:0-1144 GCF_047807365.1 Peptacetobacter sp. AB800
TGTTAGGTTTATTTGTTGTGCAATTTTTTAAAATTTTTGAAATCAAGTTTAACCCATCGATTTATTTTTTGTTTCGAGAGTATTTTTTTCATATCAAGTTAACAAAACCCATGTTTTGTGTCATACTGGATATAGGGGATAAGGTCGGTACGGTTTATCCTCTGCAAGTGGGCGGTTAATTTACTGGAAAGGGAATTGCTGTATCTTGCCTTATCAAGCATAGTTCCCACTTTTTCCAGTCCACCTAATGCGTCATGTTCTTCCAAGAAGTAAAAACTTTTCACAGCGGAAATCACGCCACCCTCTGTGAGCCATTGCTGTGTTTCTTCAAGGGAGTTATGCGGTTTTGGTACTTGCAGTTTTAAGACTTCCACAGCCCCTAAAAAGCGTTCCCAAAACCGACAAGTTTTCCACCTGCTCTTATTACTTTCGTTTCTGTTTGGCACGACAAAGCGTAGGTTGTTTGCCAATAGACCGAAAGCCAGTTCTCCAAGTTCCAGCGGTCTTTCCTTGAATGTCATGGCAAAAGCATGAGCCTTATCATCACGCAGTTGCATTTCTGTCCGTTTCCAACTGCCGACTTCCTCAAGCGTCTTATTATGTTTTGAACAGACTTCCTTATCTTTATCATAAAAGCGGTAGGACAATCCCGATTTACCAGCACCGATATAAACGGTCTTTGCGGTGTCGAAATAATCAAACTTGCTTTCGTCAAAGTGGTAGCCATCACTATTCGAGATAAATTCCTCTTTTTCGCATTTCTTCTTTATCTGCTCTATGGTAAAGAATGGCTTTTCGTTCTTATCATCAATGGCAATATCAAGTCTTGTGAAATGGAAATTATCCAGTCCGTATCTTCGCTCACAGCGTCGGAACATATCCCCAAAGGTATAATTCCTACTGTCGAGAATACGGAAAATATCATCACAACCTCTGCCAGTCATAACAAGATAACAGCCTAGCCCCTGTGGGTTGTCCTCTGTCTTTCTTGCGTCCCCCGATACATAAATATCTCCAATCTGCCAGCGTGCTTTGAACTGCTCCCCTCTGAGTGGACAAGTGAAATAAATAAATTCACTTTAAACTTAGAAGGGAGCAATTTTTATGCCTAGAAGTAATGTAACCGCAAAACAAAAATTGGATG
>NZ_JBLOUI010000091.1:0-1056 GCF_047807365.1 Peptacetobacter sp. AB800
TGCAGTTGGCGGACCGCAATTATATCTTATCAAAAGGAGCTTTTTTATTAAAGACTCAAAGCTAAAAGCTTTACTGAACCCCCAGTCTAACTGGGGGTTTTCTACATACAAGTAGGGCTGTTACGATATTTTGTAGCAGCCTTTTTACTTAACACAAGTATTCGCTCTCCAGGCTTCAGCGTCGAGTTTGAATTTAGTCTTAGTTTTTTCTTATACTTATGTAAATTTTTTAGTTATATTCTCTTAAATTTTTGTACGATATAGAAAAATTGAAATTTCAATGTTTCCAAAATTACCTAAATTTTTTAGAAAAAAAGTTAAAAAAATTTTTTTATCTGGATATGTTGGAAATAGATAATCTCAGAATAAAATAGTAAATGCAGAACTTTATACTTGTTTTTATTTGTTTTTAGTGGGTATTTATTATATAGATTATCGACAATGTGATTTTGAGATTGAAAAATAAAAAACAAAAATTTTTTGTGGGTAATTTCTGTTATAATATATTATTGTGTGAAAGAACGAAAAAGAAAATTGAAAAAGGGAGGATATTTTGGATGAAGGTTATAAAGAGAGATGGTAGTACGGTTCCTTTTGATAGAACTAAGATAGAAGTAGCGATTTTAAAAGCTATGAAAAACGGAAGTGGGATATATATTCCTGAGATAGCTTCAAATATATCAATAGATGCTGAAAAACATTTTGAAAACTTCAAGCCTACACCTACTATACATCAGATAGAGGTGTATGTTTACGAAAGATTAATTCACTATGGGCAGAAAGAAACTGCAAGAGCTTATGAAGGATATAGAGCAGTTCAGTCTTTCAAAAGACATGTAAATACTACTGATGAAAATATACTTGGCTTAATAGCTAAGACAAATGAAGATATTTTAAAGGAGAATTCTAACAAGAACTCTATAATAGCTTCTACTCAGAGAGATCGTGCGACTTGTTGCAATTTGAAAAGAATTGCCTAGTTAGTTGATAAAATTCAAAAAAACTAGAACTGTTATCATGATTAGTAGAATGATAGGGTAACGCCTTGAAATGCTA
>NZ_JBLOUI010000092.1:0-941 GCF_047807365.1 Peptacetobacter sp. AB800
TTGTTTAAAATCCGCTCAGATGTTATCTCAAAATATCTGGCATGGTTTGTATGGCGTTCGAACTATTTGTTCGAACTAAATATATCTGCTGTTCAGTTTTCAAAGTTCATTATTATTAATATAGCTCAGTAGCGGTAACAGGAGTCGAACCTGTGACCTTTCGGGTATGAACCGAACGCTCTAGCCAACTAAGCTATACCGCCATGTTCTATGGTGCCCAGAGGCGGAATCGAACCACCGACACGGGGATTTTCAGTCCCCTGCTCTACCGACTGAGCTATCTAGGCATGAATAAATGGGCCTAGCTGGACTCGAACCAGCGACCTCACGCTTATCAGGCGTGCGCTCTAACCACCTGAGCTATAGGCCCATAAATGGTCGAGGTGAAGGGACTCGAACCCCCGGCCCCATGGTCCCAAACCACGTGCGCTACCAAACTGCGCTACACCTCGATCTATTCTGGCGGAGAAGGAGGGATTCGAACCCTCGCACCGGTGTTACCCAGCCTAAACCCTTAGCAGGGGCTCCTCTTATAGCCTCTTGAGTACTTCTCCTAAATATGGCGGAGAGGGTGGGATTCGAACCCACGGTGCCGTTAAGCATCACTGGTTTTCAAGACCAGCTCCTTAAACCACTCGGACACCTCTCCATATATAAAAAATGATCTATCCGCGATTCGAACGCGGGACACCTTGATTAAAAGTCAAGTGCTCTACCGACTGAGCTAATAGACCACAATAAAAAATGAGCGCAGAAGGATTCGAACCTTCGACACACGCCTTAGAAGGGCGTTGCTCTATCCAGCTGAGCTATGCACCCATATTAGAATCTGGAGCTGGTGATAGGACTCGAACCTACAACCTGCTGATTACAAGTCAGCTGCTCTACCAATTGAGCCACACCAGCATATTGGCGGGAATAACAGGACTCGAACCTGTGAC
>NZ_JBLOUI010000093.1:0-813 GCF_047807365.1 Peptacetobacter sp. AB800
AATGTAAGTAAAAGTGGTTACTTTAAATGGTTGAAACATCAAAAAACTTTTAACGATATAAAAAACGAAAAAATTGCTAATATTGTAGAAAAAATACATGATGACTATCCTGATAAAGGCTATCGCCGCATTAGAGATGATTTATACAGATATTATAGTATAAATGTAAATGATAAGAGAATATTACGTATTTGTCGTGTACTTCAAATTAAATCAACTATAAAATATAAAAATAATGGATGTACAATTCAAAATCAACATCCTACATATACAACAGAAAACATTCTTAATAGAAATTTTAAAGCTGATGCACCTGATGAAAAATGGCTAACAGATGTATCAGAATTTCACTACTATGTAAATGGAAAAAAACATAGACTTTATCTAAGTGCGATTCTAGATCTTTATGATAGAAGAATTGTTGCTTATACAATCGGAGATTCAAATAATACAGAACTAGTATATAGCATGTTTGATTTTGCCGTAAAAAATAACCCAAAAGCACACCCAATTTTTCATTCAGATAGAGGGTATCAATATACTAATAGAACATTTCATTCTAAATTGGTAGCCGCAGGCATGACACAAAGTATGTCTAGAATAGCTAGATGTATTGATAATGGTCCGATGGAAGGTTTTTGGGGGATTATAAAAAGAGAGAGATATTATGGAAAAAAATTTAATAGCAGAAAAGAATTGGTTGATATGATAGAAAATTATATGGATTATTATAACAATTCAAGATTACAAAGAAAGTTAGGTGTATTAACACCTTTTGAAAAGCATGAAGAATTTTTAAAAGTAGCATAAAAA
>NZ_JBLOUI010000094.1:0-790 GCF_047807365.1 Peptacetobacter sp. AB800
TTTTATAGCTGTGTATATATAATTATTTTGTACTCTCTGCAAACTCACCTCCTCTCTATTTCCTGTATTTTTTTTAATAAAGCTATCTCCATTTCAGCTTGTCTTTTTTCGTTTTCTAATCGTTTTATTTCTCTGCGAAGATGTTCTACTTCTGTTAGTTGATCTTCAGATTTTCTTTTTCCTCTTTTATCTTTTAGAGCATCCTTGCCAGATTCTTTATATTTAAGAGCGTAGCTACGTGCTTGTGTATATGATACGTTATATTTTTCAGCAGCTTCGCTGTAACTATGTCCAAATTTAATGCAATATTGAGCAATTTCAACTCTTTCTTCAAAGCTAGTTTTTTTATTCTTAGTCATAATAGTTCCTCCAATGGATTTAGAAGATTTTAGTTCTTTATTACTATTATACTCCTTTATCCATTGTTCAAGGGGACTTCTTGAATTAAGTCCATAAATTCTACAAATTTCATTTTGTGAACCATCACCATTTAAATACGCTTTAACTGCTGCATCTTTTATTTCTTTTGAGTATTCAACTTTTTGAAATTTATCACTAAAAGCTTTTTCTCCTTTTATTTGATATTTTAAAATCCATTCTTCGACAGAAGAATGAGCTACACCATAAATCTGCCGAATGTGCCTTCTACTTTCTTCGCCAGAAAGAATCTTTTTTACTGCATCCAATTTTTGTTTTGCGGTTACATTACTTCTAGGCATAAAAATTGCTCCCTTCTAAGTTTAAAGTGAATTTATTTATTTCACTTGTCCACTCAGAGGGGAGCAGTTCA
>NZ_JBLOUI010000095.1:0-637 GCF_047807365.1 Peptacetobacter sp. AB800
TATGTAGAAAACCCCCAGTTAGACTGGGGGTTCAGTAAAGCTTTTAGCTTTGAGTCTTTAATAAAAAAGCTCCTTTTGATAAGATATAATTGCGGTCCGCCAACTGCAAAAAATTATCAAAAGGAGGTCGTAAAATGAACGACATACATAGTTTATCACATACAAAATGGAACTGCAAATATCATATAGTTTTTGCACCAAAATATAGAAGAAAAGTATTCTATGGAGAAAAAAGAGCAGAAATAGGAGGAATACTTAGAGAATTATGTAGATGGAAAGGTGTAAATTTGCTTAGTGCAGAAGCTTGTCCAGATCACATACATATACTTGTAGAAATACCACCGAAAATGTCAGTATCAGGATTCATGGGATTCTTGAAGGGAAAAAGTAGTCTAATGATATATGAAAGATGGGGAAATATGAAGTATAAATATAGAAACAGACAATTTTGGTGTAGAGGGTATTATGTTGATACAACAGGAAAAGACACAAAAAGAATAAAAGAATATATAGAAAACCAGTTGAGAGAAGATATGATGAGTGAACAGCTAACGCTTGACGTAGTGGACCCGTTTACGGGTAACCAGAAGTAGTTAGCGAGTGGCGGACCGACATACGCTTTGAAGCGTAGCTGGAA
>NZ_JBLOUI010000096.1:0-610 GCF_047807365.1 Peptacetobacter sp. AB800
ATATAAATCTTTTGATAGTTCATCACCAATTGTTTTAAAGTATATATCAAAAGTTTTAATCCATTTTGATATGGTTACATGAGATACTTTGATATTCATGTAATCAAATAAAAATGTTGAAATAGCTCTAGTTGAAGCTTTAAGTGAATAATACATACTAATGCTCATAATAATTGTATGCAAATTAAACCTATATCCAGAAAATATTTTTCTTAGATTTCTTCTGCGAAGCTTTTCAGATGAAGGATCTTCGATGGATTCTGGAATAATTCGTTTAATAGTATGATTACATTTTCTACTATTACACTTAAAACTAACATGATTTTTATATTTATGATGAAGATACATACCATTACCACAAACTGGACATTTAGGATAACCATTTTTTGATTCTCTAGTTTTGGTAGAAACTTCTAACGTGTATTGCTTAAAGCAGCTTTTACACATATATTTTTGGTTTCCGTATCTATCTTTACCATATTTCCAAAAATCAGTACAAAAACAATCAGGGCATTTTATGTAAGGTTTCAATTTTCTCGACTCCTTTCCGTAGGGGGAATGTGTTTTTGGGTGAAATCATTGTAAACCCTACCGGGGTCGAGATTCAATA
>NZ_JBLOUI010000097.1:0-571 GCF_047807365.1 Peptacetobacter sp. AB800
ATCTATAACATTTAAGTAATTATCTATCAATTAATTATTCTATTATTGATGCAACTACACCAGATGCTACAGTTCTTCCACCTTCTCTTATTGCGAATCTTAATCCTTCTTCAACACATATAGAGTTTATTAAGTCAACTTCTATAGTTACGTTATCTCCAGGCATTACCATTTCTGTTCCTTCTGGTAATTTACAAGCTCCTGTTACGTCTGTTGTTCTGAAGTAGAACTGTGGTCTGTATCCATCGAAGAATGGAGTATGTCTTCCACCTTCTTCTTTTTTAAGTACGTATATTTCTGCTGTGAATTTTGTATGAGCATTAACTGTTCCTGGTTTTGCAAGAACCTGTCCTCTTTCTATTTCATTTCTCTGAACACCTCTTAATAATGCTCCTATGTTATCTCCAGCTTCTGCCTGATCTAGTAATTTTCTGAACATTTCTACTCCTGTTACTACTACTTTTCTTGGAGCTTCTGCTAATCCTACTAGTTCAACTTCGTCCTGTACTTTAAGTACTCCTCTTTCAACTCTACCTGTTGCAACTGTTCCTCTACCTGTTATAGAGAATAC
>NZ_JBLOUI010000098.1:0-548 GCF_047807365.1 Peptacetobacter sp. AB800
TTCAGTTAGTTGAGTATAAACTAAATACTAGACCAAGAAAATGTTTAGGGTTTAAAACACCCTTCGAGATATTTTATGATAAACTGTTGCACTTAGCTTGACAATTCGCCAATATAAAAAGAGAGGAACATTCCTCTCTCTTTATATTATCCTATATAATCCATTATTACATTTCCATTATCTTCTATATAATATCCTATTTGAATTTTATCTTTTAAATCTTCACACGTTATTATAATCTCACCAATTTTACCTCTAGATTTTATATCTATTTCAAATTTTCCTTTCACGTCAACAATTAAAAATCCTTTCACTGTTTCTACTAATTCATCTACATTTTTAAATTCATCACATAATCTATGTATTTCATCATTTAAATACATTGCTCTTTCCATTACCGAAACTTCTCTATTCATAATTTTCCCCTCATTATTTTATTCGCTCTGTTAACTTATTTAGTATTGAATCTCGACCCCGGTAGGGTTTACAATGATTTCACCCAAAAACACATTCCCCCTACGGAAAGGAGTCGAGAAAATTGAAACCTT
>NZ_JBLOUI010000099.1:0-509 GCF_047807365.1 Peptacetobacter sp. AB800
ATGGCCCGTTGGTCAAGCGGTTAAGACACCACCCTTTCACGGTGGTAACAGGAGTTCGATTCTCCTACGGGTCACCAACTCAATATGCGGGTGTAGCTCAATGGTAGAGTTCTGGCCTTCCAAGCCAGCTGTGAGGGTTCGATCCCCTTCACCCGCTCCAAAATGGGGTTATAGCTCAGCTGGGAGAGCATCTGCCTTACAAGCAGGGGGTCACAGGTTCGAGCCCTGTTAACCCCACCAAATAAAGTGGCTCGGTAGTTCAGTTGGTTAGAATGCCAGCCTGTCACGCTGGAGGTCGTGGGTTCGAACCCCATCCGAGTCGCCACTTTATAAAAATAAATATTAAAAAATGTGGGAATATGGCTCAGTTGGTAGAGCAAATGACTGTTAATCATTGGGTCACAGGTTCGAGTCCTGTTATTCCCGCCAATATGCTGGTGTGGCTCAATTGGTAGAGCAGCTGACTTGTAATCAGCAGGTTGTAGGTTCGAGTCCTATCACCAGCTCCA
>NZ_JBLOUI010000100.1:0-496 GCF_047807365.1 Peptacetobacter sp. AB800
TTTTCTAATTGCACCTTTATTTCCTCTAGATTTTTTCTCAGCTTTTGTATCAAATAATCCCTTATATATACCTCTGTATATTGTCGGATAACTTATGCTAAGATTAGTTTTTTCTAATTTAAGCCTTCCGGCTATTTGCTCAGGAGACCATTGTTCTTCTAAAAATTTAGTTTTAACATATTCAAATATACTTGGATTAGAAAGTTTTTCTTTAGGTTTACATTTTTGTCTACGATTTATATAAAGAATTTGAGCATTACTAGGACTGTATTCATTATTTATTTTGTTACGACGTAGCTCTCTTGATATAGTAGACTTATTTCTATTAATTTCTTTAGCTATTTTAGATATAGAATATCCTTTTGCATAAAAAAATAGTATCTTTTCTCGCTCATTTATTGTAAGATGGTTATATAGACTCATATCATTTTCTCCTTGGTTTTAATTTTTGTTGGCATGAATATTATACCAAGAAAATGATATGAGTTCTTTTTTT
>NZ_JBLOUI010000101.1:0-493 GCF_047807365.1 Peptacetobacter sp. AB800
TACATCACAAGCTATTGGTGGTGGAAATGGGGAGCATCTAAAAAATTAGATGGTGATATAGTCTGTGCTTAATAGAAATATTAAGAAGTTCATAAGAGAACTGATTGGAAAGTAGCGATTCCGATTGAACACTCTAAAAATATATACGGATGTATTTTAGATATAACGACCGTATTTTTTATTTATTTAAAAACTTAAAAAAATTTTTATATTATTTGTATAATATAACTTCGATTCGTATATAATATAATTAGAAAGATAAATTTGTTATAGAATCGAGGTGAGGTAAATGGGAAAGACAATAACAAAAACTGTAAAACAATACTCCTATAAACTTGATGATTATGAGGTCAAAGAGTTGTTAAAAATAGGAAGAGAATATAAAAATGTTAAAAATTACGTATATTCAAGATATAGTGGAATAAAAAGTCTTTTAATCATTGAAAAACCTCGAAAAATCAGAGATGAATGGGTAAGTACAAAGTTTTATGAA
>NZ_JBLOUI010000102.1:0-416 GCF_047807365.1 Peptacetobacter sp. AB800
ATTTTATTAATTATTTTTTCATCTTTTCGCTTTTTCAATACATTCATATTACTATTATACACAAGTTTTCCACAGTTTTAAATTATTATAATTTCCTTAAGAATAAAAAAAAAGATCCTGTAAAAAACAGAATCTTTATTAATGAGCGCAGAAGGATTCGAACCTTCGACACACGCCTTAGAAGGGCGTTGCTCTATCCAGCTGAGCTATGCACCCATATTAAATTTTGGAGCGGGAAACGAGATTCGAACTCGCGACTTCGACCTTGGCAAGGTCGCGCTCTACCGCTGAACTATTCCCGCATATATAAAGTGGCGACTCGGATGGGGTTCGAACCCACGACCTCCAGCGTGACAGGCTGGCATTCTAACCAACTGAACTACCGAGCCACTTTATTTGGTGGGGTTAACAGGGCT
>NZ_JBLOUI010000103.1:0-409 GCF_047807365.1 Peptacetobacter sp. AB800
CGCTCTAACCACCTGAGCTATAGGCCCATAAATGGTCGAGGTGAAGGGACTCGAACCCCCGGCCCCATGGTCCCAAACCACGTGCGCTACCAAACTGCGCTACACCTCGATATAATTGCATGGCAGGGGTAGAGGGACTCGAACCCCCGGCGCACGGTTTTGGAGACCGACGCTCTACCAACTGAGCTATACCCCTATATTTTTAGAAAAAAAAAGATGGACCATCAGGGACTCGAACCCCAGACCTACCGGTTATGAGCCGGGCGCTCTAACCAACTGAGCTAATGGTCCATAAAATTGGTCGAGGTGAAGGGACTCGAACCCCCGGCCCCATGGTCCCAAACCACGTGCGCTACCAAACTGCGCTACACCTCGATCTATTCTGGCGGAGAAGGAGGGATTCGAACCC
>NZ_JBLOUI010000104.1:0-399 GCF_047807365.1 Peptacetobacter sp. AB800
AAATGAAAATTATATTTATATATCTTCAATGGAAACAAGAAAAAGAGTACCGATTAAATTGAGGGATTCAAATAAATACAACAAAACACTTAAAATCAAAATCATAGATAATGTATTGAGAATAAATATTCCATTAGAAGTGGAATCAAAGGAAAATACCAACGAAAATATTATAGGAATAGATAAAGGATATAGATACTTACTTGCAACATCAAATGGAAATCTGTATGGAGAAAAATTGAATTATTATTTAAGTAAAGAAACCGAAAGGTTAAGTGACAAAAATGCTAATCGAAACAGATTTTTCGCACTTAGAAGAAAATACCTCGAAGAAGGTAACACTAAAAAAGCAGACAATATACTTAAAAATAATTTAGGAAAGAAAAAATACAGAAAAAA
>NZ_JBLOUI010000105.1:0-354 GCF_047807365.1 Peptacetobacter sp. AB800
CGTCCTACTCTCCCAGGGGCCTTCGCCCCAAGTACCATCAGCGATAGAGAGCTTAACTTCTGTGTTCGGAATGGGAACAGGTGTATCCTCTCTTCTATAATAACCACATTACTGGAGCGGGTGAAGGGGATCGAACCCTCACAGCTGGCTTGGAAGGCCAGAACTCTACCATTGAGCTACACCCGCATATTGAGTACTATACTCTGAAAACCACATACATATTAATCAAATTACCAAATATTCTCTTGGTCAAGTCCTCGACCTATTAGTATCGGTAAGCTGCATACATTACTGCACTTCCACCTCCGACCTATCAACCACGTAGTCTTCATGGGGTCTTACTTCCGAAGAATG
>NZ_JBLOUI010000106.1:0-344 GCF_047807365.1 Peptacetobacter sp. AB800
TTTTATTAATTATTTTTTCATCTTTTCGCTTTTTCAATACATTCATATTACTATTATACACAAGTTTTCCACAGTTTTAAATTATTATAATTTCCTTAAGAATAAAAAAATGCCACTGAAATATATTCAGCAGCATTTTATATTAATTATTTATAAAAATATACACTAAACTAAGCTTTTATTATGCATTTAAAAGGAACGCTTTGTAAGCTCTTACTGCTTCGTATATATCTGCTTTGCTTCCTACTTCATATGGAGCATGCATGTTAAGTACTGCTACACCACAGTCTATTACCTGCATTCCGTAGTTAGCCATTATGTATGCGATTGTTCCACCGCCACCA
>NZ_JBLOUI010000107.1:0-342 GCF_047807365.1 Peptacetobacter sp. AB800
ACTAAAAGAGGATTAATAAGTTGCTTAGATTATTATATGAAATTGAACCGCGGAGTGCCGAACGGCACGCTCCGTGGTGTGAGAGGGGCTACAAGTTAGCCCCTACTTAATATTGGAAAATAATAAATTAATATAAAAATTTAGAAAAATTTTAATAAATTTTTATAATAATTTATGTATTTTAACATAAAATTAAAATCAAAATCAGAAATAATTTATTAAATTTATATTGATAAGACCAGCTATTAAAAGTCAATAGCTGTAATAAAAAAATAATAATATTTTAAATTAAAAATAAAAATTTGCATCACAAAAAAGCCTAACGGCTAGTTAAAATTTAAA
>NZ_JBLOUI010000108.1:0-329 GCF_047807365.1 Peptacetobacter sp. AB800
CTTCGGAAGTAAGACCCCATGAAGACTACGTGGTTGATAGGTCGGAGGTGGAAGTGCAGTAATGTATGCAGCTTACCGATACTAATAGGTCGAGGACTTGACCAAGAAAATTTATAGTTGATTGATTAATATGTATGTAGTTTTCAAAGTACAATACTTTTGAAAAAAAATATATTGACACCTTTAAATGGATATGTTAATATAATACTTGTCAAAAATAATGTGGTTATTATAGAAGAGAGGATACACCTGTTCCCATTCCGAACACAGAAGTTAAGCTCTCTATCGCTGATGGTACTTGGGGCGAAGGCCCCTGGGAGAGTAGGACG
>NZ_JBLOUI010000109.1:0-329 GCF_047807365.1 Peptacetobacter sp. AB800
TAACTTGACCAGTTACATTTGACATTTTTTAGTAAGGTTGTCGTCCTTATTTATCACATTAAGGAAATAAATGATGTCATATCATAATATATATGTAGTTTTCAAAGTACAAATGGTGGAGATGAGGAGATTCGAACTCCTGACCCCTTGCTTGCAAGGCAAGTGCTCTCCCAACTGAGCTACACCCCCATATTAAGTTTGTATAAACTTTCAAAACTGAACAGCAGATAATTCTCCCTAGAAAGGAGGTGATCCAGCCGCACCTTCCGATACGGCTACCTTGTTACGACTTCACCCCAGTTATTGATTCCACCTTCGACGACTTCTCC
>NZ_JBLOUI010000110.1:0-315 GCF_047807365.1 Peptacetobacter sp. AB800
CGTAGCCACGTATATGTGCCGAAGTGGCGGAACTGGCAGACGCACAGGACTTAAAATCCTGCGGGACTTATCCTCCCGTACCGGTTCGATTCCGGTCTTCGGCACCATATTTTATATATAAGTGGACCATTAGCTCAGTTGGTTAGAGCGCCCGGCTCATAACCGGTAGGTCTGGGGTTCGAGTCCCTGATGGTCCACCACTTTAAATGAACTTTGAAAACTGAACAGCAGATATATTTAGTTCGAACAAATAGTTCGAACGCCATACAAACCATGCCAGATATTTTGAGATAACATCTGAGCGGATATAACAAA
>NZ_JBLOUI010000111.1:0-311 GCF_047807365.1 Peptacetobacter sp. AB800
TTGATAGGTCGGAGGTGGAAGTGCAGTAATGTATGCAGCTTACCGATACTAATAGGTCGAGGACTTGACCAAGAAAATATTTGGTAATTTGATTAATATGTATGTAGTTTTGAAAGTATAATACTTTTGAAAAAAATATTGACACTTTCAAATGAATATGTTAATATAATACTTGTCCTTAACAAGAAAAGAGGGCAAAATAAGCCGAAGTGGCGGAACTGGCAGACGCACAGGACTTAAAATCCTGCGGGACTTATCCTCCCGTACCGGTTCGATTCCGGTCTTCGGCACTTATACAATATCGCGGGGTG
>NZ_JBLOUI010000112.1:0-311 GCF_047807365.1 Peptacetobacter sp. AB800
CCTGTGTCGGTTTGCGGTACGGGCGCCTTTAAACTCGATAGAGACTTTTCTCGACAGTGTGAATGCAGATGCTTCGCTACTAAATTTCGCTCCCCGTCACACCCCAGCATTATATCCGTGGATTTGCCTCCGGATACTGCCTCAGTGCTTGGACGTGCATAACCAACAGCACGCTCATCCTGTCCTACTGTGTCATCCCTTTTCTCAAACGCTTATTGGCGGTACAGGAATTTCAACCTGTTGTCCATCACCTACGCCTTTCGGCCTCGGCTTAGGTCCCGACTAACCCAGGGAGGACGAACCTTCCCCTG
>NZ_JBLOUI010000113.1:0-309 GCF_047807365.1 Peptacetobacter sp. AB800
AGTCAATTAGTTGCTTATGCAGGTCTTGATGTTTCAGTTAAACAATCTGGAGAATTTAATGCAATTAATTCAGCGAAACTATCTAAAAGAGGTTCTCCTTATTTAAGACGAGCAATTTGGTTAGCTTCAACTGTTGCTGCATTTAAAGACCCGGCTTTGTCTGTATATTATACAAATCTTCGTAATCGAGGGAAAGCTCACGGTACTGCGATGGGAGCTGTCGCTCGTAAATTAACCAATATAATATTTGCTGTTTTAAGAGATAACAAGCCTTATGTTCCTAATATTTAGTTTTAAATTTTAACTAGC
>NZ_JBLOUI010000114.1:0-302 GCF_047807365.1 Peptacetobacter sp. AB800
TTGTTAGGTTTATTTGTTGTGCAATTTTTTAAAATTTTTGAAATCAAGTTTAACCCATCGATTTATTTTTTGTTTCGAGAGTATTTTTTTCATATCAAGTTAACAAAACCTTTATTTATATATTTTCTAAAAATAAATATAACACTTTTATCAAATATTTCAAGTATAATTTTTCATTCTACTTTTTCAAAAAATAAAAAAAGATTACGTGGCTACGTCCTACTCTCCCAGGGGCCTTCGCCCCAAGTACCATCAGCGATAGAGAGCTTAACTTCTGTGTTCGGAATGGGAACAGGTGTATC
>NZ_JBLOUI010000115.1:0-293 GCF_047807365.1 Peptacetobacter sp. AB800
ATCTGTCTTATTTGTGTGTTTAAAATATAAAAATAGCAGGAAAGCAAAAATCTTTCCTGCTATTTTTCTTTTAGATAACCTCATTAACAATGCTAACTTAATGACATTGAGAACTTGGTGTTGAATTTTATTTTCCTTTACCACACCACCCTTGGCAAAGAGGTACAAATGAAAATACAAATGGCTTAATAAGAGAATATTTCCCGAAGGGCTTTGATATTACAAATGTTCCTCACGAACTAGTTCAGTTAGTTGAGTATAAACTAAATACTAGACCAAGAAAATGTTTAGGG
>NZ_JBLOUI010000116.1:0-275 GCF_047807365.1 Peptacetobacter sp. AB800
TTATCCATCTCGATAATTTTCTTTTTACAGATTTTGGATATCTGTCATCCCAATTTACAAAATCTAAATTTTCCATTACAACTTCCTTAGGCTTTTCTGATTTTATAAATTTATTGATATTTTTATTGATATAAGATTTAACTGTTTCATCGTGTTTATTTTTATTTTTTCTGTATTTTTTCTTTCCTAAATTATTTTTAAGTATATTGTCTGCTTTTTTAGTGTTACCTTCTTCGAGGTATTTTCTTCTAAGTGCGAAAAATCTGTTTCGATTA
>NZ_JBLOUI010000117.1:0-275 GCF_047807365.1 Peptacetobacter sp. AB800
CCATCTGTGACAATTGATTTAGGAGAGCCGAAGGCACTAGCCTTTTTAAATAGTGAAAAAGCACAATCAGAACCTCGTGATTTGTTTAGATTCCAAGATAGAACAAACCTTGTTTCAGAATCTATACAAACCCAAAGATAGAATTTTTCACCAGCAATTTTTATGATAGTTTCGTCAGCGTGCCATTCATCTGAATCGCCTAAATATAAATCTTTTGATAGTTCATCACCAATTGTTTTAAAGTATATATCAAAAGTTTTAATCCATTTTGATAT
>NZ_JBLOUI010000118.1:0-273 GCF_047807365.1 Peptacetobacter sp. AB800
AGGATAGTCATCATGTATTTTTTCTACAATATTAGCAATTTTTTCGTTTTTTATATCGTTAAAAGTTTTTTGATGTTTCAACCATTTAAAGTAACCACTTTTACTTACATTGCTTATTTTGCATAGAGAATTTATTGGATAATGATGTTTTTCATGCACTTCTTTTATAGCTGTGTATATATAATTATTTTGTACTCTCTGCAAACTCACCTCCTCTCTATTTCCTGTATTTTTTTTAATAAAGCTATCTCCATTTCAGCTTGTCTTTTTTCG
>NZ_JBLOUI010000119.1:0-262 GCF_047807365.1 Peptacetobacter sp. AB800
TAAAAGGTGTATTTAATAGCTTCTTCATAAGATTTTAAGCCATCTGTGACAATTGATTTAGGAGAGCCGAAGGCACTAGCCTTTTTAAATAGTGAAAAAGCACAATCAGAATCTCGTGATTTGTTTAGATTCCAAGATAGAACAAACCTTGTTTCAGAATCTATACAAACCCAAAGATAGAATTTTTCACCAGCAATTTTTACGATAGTTTCGTCAGCGTGCCATTCATCTGAATCGCCTAAATATAAATCTTTTGATAGTT
>NZ_JBLOUI010000120.1:0-249 GCF_047807365.1 Peptacetobacter sp. AB800
TAACTTGACCAGTTACATTTGACATTTTTTAGTAAGGTTGTCGTCCTTATTTATCACATTAAGGAAATAAATGATGTCATATCATAATATATATGTAGTTTTCAAAGTACAGTTTTGAAGGAATGAACCTTCAAAACCGAACAGCAGATAATTCTCCCTAGAAAGGAGGTGATCCAGCCGCACCTTCCGATACGGCTACCTTGTTACGACTTCACCCCAGTTATTGATTCCACCTTCGACGACTTCTCC
>NZ_JBLOUI010000121.1:0-245 GCF_047807365.1 Peptacetobacter sp. AB800
AAGAAGGATTAAGATTCGCAATAAGAGAAGGTGGAAGAACTGTAGCATCTGGTGTAGTTGCATCAATAATAGAATAATTAATTGATAGATAATTACTTAAATGTTATAGATAAAAGAGAGATCAAAATGATCTCTCTTTTTTTATTCTTAAGGAAATTATAATAATTTAAAACTGTGGAAAACTTGTGTACAATAGTAATATGAATGTATTGAAAAAGCGAAAAGATGAAAAAATAATTAATAAA
>NZ_JBLOUI010000122.1:0-243 GCF_047807365.1 Peptacetobacter sp. AB800
AAAGCGACCACACATTTTTTAATTCTTGTCAACATTTTTATAAAATAAAAAGACCCCATATTATTTCTAATATTGAGGTCTTTATGTTTTTCTACTAACTTAATGACATTGACCAAGTTCTTTTGTAACTTATGAGTGCTTAGAAAATTCCTTACCTCTATCTGGAGTAATAGTTTTTAAAGGAAGATCCTTCAAAGTTTCTATAAGCGCAGCTGTTACAAAGTGACTATTTTTCCGATTAAC
>NZ_JBLOUI010000123.1:0-236 GCF_047807365.1 Peptacetobacter sp. AB800
AGCGACCACACATTTTTTAATTCTTGTCAACATTTTTATAAAATAAAAAGACCCCATATTATTTCTAATATTGAGGTCTTTATGTTTTTCTACTAACTTAATGACATTGGCGAATTATTTTCGCATCTTTTTTATTCTTAAGGAAATTATAATAATTTAAAACTGTGGAAAACTTGTGTATAATAGTAATATGAATGTATTGAAAAAGCGAAAAGATGAAAAAATAATTAATAAAA
>NZ_JBLOUI010000124.1:0-225 GCF_047807365.1 Peptacetobacter sp. AB800
AACTCTACCATTGAGCTACACCCGCATATTGAGTTGGTGACCCGTAGGAGAATCGAACTCCTGTTACCACCGTGAAAGGGTGGTGTCTTAACCGCTTGACCAACGGGCCATTTAACGTGGCTACGTCCTACTCTCCCAGGGGCCTTCGCCCCAAGTACCATCAGCGATAGAGAGCTTAACTTCTGTGTTCGGAATGGGAACAGGTGTATCCTCTCTTCTATAATA
>NZ_JBLOUI010000125.1:0-225 GCF_047807365.1 Peptacetobacter sp. AB800
TTATCTATGATTTTGATTTTAAGTGTTTTGTTGTATTTATTTGAATCCCTCAATTTAATCGGTACTCTTTTTCTTGTTTCCATTGAAGATATATAAATATAATTTTCATTTAATTTATTTTTTGAATATCTATATAAACCTGTATCTATCGAAAAAGAATTTATTTTGTTCGTATAAGGAACTTTCCCTTTATATCTTCTAGTGTATCTTTTTATCAAGTTATTC
>NZ_JBLOUI010000126.1:0-224 GCF_047807365.1 Peptacetobacter sp. AB800
TTAGCGAAAAATTTGTTGGCGATATAAAATTCGAAGAATTTTATTTTGAGAGTTTGATCCTGGCTCAGGATGAACGCTGGCGGCGTGCCTAACACATGCAAGTCGAGCGATTTTCTTCGGAGAAGAGCGGCGGACGGGTGAGTAACGCGTGGGTAACCTGCCCTGTACACACGGATAACATACCGAAAGGTATGCTAATACGGGATGATATATAAGAGTCGCAT
>NZ_JBLOUI010000127.1:0-223 GCF_047807365.1 Peptacetobacter sp. AB800
TCATTAGAAAACATTCGTCTTTAAATAATCTAACACCAGCTGAAGTTTGTGGTATTAAATGTAGTCACCAAGAAAAAGTTAATTGGTTCATCAATCATTAGTTGAAAAGTTGACCTAAAAAATTTATAATTTTGTTAGGTTTATTTGTTGTGCAATTTTTTAAAATTTTTGAAATCAAGTTTAACCCATCGATTTATTTTTTGTTTCGAGAGTATTTTTTTCA
>NZ_JBLOUI010000128.1:0-223 GCF_047807365.1 Peptacetobacter sp. AB800
TTTAAGTGAATAATACATACTAATGCTCATAATAATTGTATGCAAATTAAACCTATATCCAGAAAATATTTTTCTTAGATTTCTTCTGCGAAGCTTTTCAGATGAAGGATCCTCGATGGATTCTGGAATAATTCGTTTAATAGTATGATTACATTTTCTACTATTACACTTAAAACTAACATGATTTTTATATTTATGATGAAGATACATACCATTACCACAA
>NZ_JBLOUI010000129.1:0-223 GCF_047807365.1 Peptacetobacter sp. AB800
AGTTATACTTGTTAGCTTTCCTTACCACTATTTCTTTGGCAGTGAAACCTCCATATCTTAAGCTTCCCTTGTTCCATTATCATTATCTTTACATAATATCCTTAGGTCATCGGTTTGAGCCTGTGAGCTTGATAATGCCTGTAACATTATATGGATGTTCATAGAGACCATTTTTACTAATCCACACTCACGACACTTTATTGTGTCTTATTCATTTCTAAAT
>NZ_JBLOUI010000130.1:0-223 GCF_047807365.1 Peptacetobacter sp. AB800
TGCAGATCCTCTTACTATTGGAGTGTCATCTCCTGGGAAATCATATTCGTTTAATAATTCTCTTACTTCCATTTCAACTAATTCAAGAAGTTCTTCGTCGTCTACCATATCACATTTGTTTAAGAATACAACTATGTAAGGTACACCAACCTGTCTTGATAATAGTATATGTTCTCTTGTCTGAGGCATTGGACCATCAGTTGCTGATACAACTAATATAGCA
>NZ_JBLOUI010000131.1:0-223 GCF_047807365.1 Peptacetobacter sp. AB800
ATTACAATTAAATAGTATTGAATTTACATATATAAATCCAGCATATACAAGCCAAATTTGTAGCAAATGTGGAAGATTTGGTGTAAGAAATGGAGATTCATTTGTTTGTGAGTATTGTGGAGAAATTCATGCAGATATAAATGCAAGTAAAAATATTTTAGATAGAAAATATGATAAAGAAATAAAGATGTTTACAAGTTATAAGAAAGTTAAGGAAATACTA
>NZ_JBLOUI010000132.1:0-223 GCF_047807365.1 Peptacetobacter sp. AB800
CCGCCGCTCTTCTCCGAAGAGAATCGCTCGACTTGCATGTGTTAGGCACGCCGCCAGCGTTCATCCTGAGCCAGGATCAAACTCTCAAAAATAAAATGATTTCTGCGAAATTATATCGCCAACGAATTTTTCGCTAATACTCAAAATTCCGTTGCTCAAATTTTCGCTTTGTTTAAAATCCGCTCAGATGTTATCTCAAAATATCTGGCATGGTTTGTATGGC
>NZ_JBLOUI010000133.1:0-223 GCF_047807365.1 Peptacetobacter sp. AB800
AGGATAGTCATCATGTATTTTTTCTACAATATTAGCAATTTTTTCGTTTTTTATATCGTTAAAAGTTTTTTGATGTTTCAACCATTTAAAGTAACCACTTTTACTTACATTACTTATTTTGCATAGAGAATTTATTGGATAATGATGTTTTTCATGCACTTCTTTTATAGCTGTGTATATATAATTATTTTGTACTCTCTGCAAACTCACCTCCTCTCTATTT
>NZ_JBLOUI010000134.1:0-223 GCF_047807365.1 Peptacetobacter sp. AB800
TTATATCGTTAAAAGTTTTTTGATGTTTCAACCATTTAAAGTAACCACTTTTACTTACATTGCTTATTTTGCATAGAGAATTTATTGGATAATGATGTTTTTCATGCACTTTTTTTATAGCTGTGTATATATAATTATTTTGTACTCTCTGCAAACTCACCTCCTCTCTATTTCCTGTATTTTTTTTAATAAAGCTATCTCCATTTCAGCTTGTCTTTTTTCG
>NZ_JBLOUI010000135.1:0-223 GCF_047807365.1 Peptacetobacter sp. AB800
TCGTCTTAAATAAGGAGAACCTCTTTTAGATAGTTTCGCTGAATTAATTGCATTAAATTCTCCAGATTGTTTAACTGAAACATCAAGACCTGCATAAGCAACTAATTGACTCGCTTTTTCAAATCGAGATATATCTCCTATTTCAGCAATAATAGAAGCTCCTAAAACAGAACCAATTCCTGTAATAGTTGTAATAATAGGGTTTATATCATTAAGAAGATAT
>NZ_JBLOUI010000136.1:0-223 GCF_047807365.1 Peptacetobacter sp. AB800
TTTTCTTGGAGCTTCTGCTAATCCTACTAGTTCAACTTCGTCCTGTACTTTAAGTACTCCTCTTTCAACTCTACCTGTTGCAACTGTTCCTCTACCTGTTATAGAGAATACATCTTCTACTGGCATTAAGAAGTCTTTATCAACGTCTCTTTCTGGAGCTGGTATATATTCATCTATCATTTCGAAGAATTCTACTATTTTATCTCCCCATTCGCTTGATGGA
>NZ_JBLOUI010000137.1:0-223 GCF_047807365.1 Peptacetobacter sp. AB800
GGGGGGGGGGGGGGGGGGGGGGGGGGGGGGGGGGGGGGGGGGGGGGGGGGGGGGGGGGGGGGGGGGGGGGGGGGGGGGGGGGGGGGGGGGGGGGGGGGGGGGGGGGGGGGGTGGGGGGGGGGGGGGGGGGGGGGGGGGGGGGGGGGGGGGGGGGGGGGGGGGGGGGGGGGGGGGGGGGGGGGGGGGGGGGGGGGGGGGGGGGGGGGGGGGGGGGGGGGGGGGG
>NZ_JBLOUI010000138.1:0-223 GCF_047807365.1 Peptacetobacter sp. AB800
CCATCTGTGACAATTGATTTAGGAGAGCCGAAGGCACTAGCCTTTTTAAATAGTGAAAAAGCACAATCAGAACCTCGTGATTTGTTTAGATTCCAAGATAGAACAAACCTTATTTCAGAATCTATACAAACCCAAAGATAGAATTTTTCACCAGCAATTTTTACGATAGTTTCGTCAGCGTGCCATTCATCTGAATCGCCTAAATATAAATCTTTTGATAGTT
>NZ_JBLOUI010000139.1:0-223 GCF_047807365.1 Peptacetobacter sp. AB800
GAATATCTTCTTAATGATATAAACCCTATTATTACAACTATTACAGGAATTGGTTCTGTTTTAGGAGCTTCTATTATTGCTGAAATAGGAGATATATCTCGATTTGAAAAAACTAGTCAATTAGTTGCTTATGCAGGTCTTGATGTTTCAGTTAAACAATCTGGAGAATTTAATGCAATTAATTCAGCGAAACTATCTAAAAGAGGTTCTCCTTATTTAAGAC
>NZ_JBLOUI010000140.1:0-223 GCF_047807365.1 Peptacetobacter sp. AB800
CCGCCGCTCTTCTCCGAAGAGAATCGCTCGACTTGCATGTGTTAGGCACGCCGCCAGCGTTCATCCTGAGCCAGGATCAAACTCTCAAAAATAAAATGATTTCTGCGAAATCATATCGCCAACGAATTTTTCGCTAATACTCAAAATTCCGTTGCTCAAATTTTCGCTTTGTTTAAAATCCGCTCAGATGTTATCTCAAAATATCTGGCATGGTTTGTATGGC
>NZ_JBLOUI010000141.1:0-223 GCF_047807365.1 Peptacetobacter sp. AB800
CAACAGGTTGAAATTCCTGTACCGCCAATAAGCGTTTGAGAAATGGGATGACACAGTAGGACAGGATGAGCGTGCTGTTGGTTATGCACGTCCAAGCACTGAGGCAGTATCTGGAGGCAAATCCACGGATATAATGCTGGGGTGTGACGGGGAGCGAAATTTAGTAGCGAAGCATCTGCATTCACACTGTCGAGAAAAGTCTCTATCGAGTTTAAAGGCGCCC
>NZ_JBLOUI010000142.1:0-221 GCF_047807365.1 Peptacetobacter sp. AB800
TCAGTTAGTTGAGTATAAACTAAATACTAGACCAAGAAAATGTTTAGGGTTTAAAACACCCTTCGAGATATTTTATGATAAACTGTTGCACTTAGCTTGACAATTCGCCACATAAAAAAATACTGCCATAGAACACCTTTAAAAGGTGTTCTTATGACAGTACCTTTAACTGACACCTAACGGTTGTCAGTTTTTTTGTATTCAAATTTAGCTCCACAATT
>NZ_JBLOUI010000143.1:0-221 GCF_047807365.1 Peptacetobacter sp. AB800
GTCTTAAATAAGGAGAACCTCTTTTAGATAGTTTCGCTGAATTAATTGCATTAAATTCTCCAGATTGTTTAACTGAAACATCAAGACCTGCATAAGCAACTAATTGACTAGCTTTTTCAAATCGAGATATATCTCCTATTTCAGCAATAATAGAAGCTCCTAAAACAGAACCAATTCCTGTAATAGTTGTAATAATAGGGTTTATATCATTAAGAAGATAT
>NZ_JBLOUI010000144.1:0-219 GCF_047807365.1 Peptacetobacter sp. AB800
ATTGTGGAGAGGAGTATATTCAAGGATTCACTTGTAAAAGTAAATTTTGTACAAAATGTGGTAGAAAATATTCTATGGAATGGGCAGAAAAACAGGTAGAAAATATGATTGATGTTTCTCATAGACATGCAGTTTTTACAATTCCAGAGGATTTAAGAGTATATTTCTATAGAAAGCGAGAGCTTTTAAAAGACTTACAAGATACTGCATATAAGGTAT
>NZ_JBLOUI010000145.1:0-214 GCF_047807365.1 Peptacetobacter sp. AB800
CAGAAGTAGTTAGCGAGTGGCGGACCGACATACGCTTTGAAGCGTAGCTGGAAGTTGAGCCTTATAGGCGTCAAATGAAGAACCCCCAGTTTTACTGGGGGGTTCCTTTTTGGTATGACGGGCATGCTATTAATCTGTGGTGAAAGTCCATAAAAGGCGTAGCTACCAATGAACTTGATAGTGACTTGCAAGGTTTATGCTGCGAAGCATAGGC
>NZ_JBLOUI010000146.1:0-214 GCF_047807365.1 Peptacetobacter sp. AB800
AAAATATTAAAAAATCACTTCGAAGAATTTAAACTAAAATATTGGAATAAAGTTAGAAGAGAAATGAGAGAACAGATAGAAAATACTGTGACAAAAGCTTTAAATTGTGGAGAGGAGTATATTCAAGGATTCACTTGTAAAAGTAAATTTTGTACAAAATGTGGTAGAAAATATTCTATGGAATGGGCAGAAAAACAGGTAGAAAATATGATTG
>NZ_JBLOUI010000147.1:0-213 GCF_047807365.1 Peptacetobacter sp. AB800
GATATGATAGAAAATTATATGGATTATTATAACAATTCAAGATTACAAAGAAAGTTAGGTGTATTAACACCTTTTGAAAAGCATGAAGAATTTTTAAAAGTAGCATAAAAAAATACTGCCATAGAACACCTTTAAAAGGTGTTCTTATGACAGTACCTTTAACTGACACCTAACGGTTGTCAGTTTTTTTGTATTCAAATTTAGCTCCACAAT
>NZ_JBLOUI010000148.1:0-213 GCF_047807365.1 Peptacetobacter sp. AB800
AGAAAATTCCTTACCTCTATCTGGAGTAATAGTTTTTAAAGGAAGATCCTTCAAAGTTTCTATAAGCGCAGCTGTTACAAAGTGACTATTTTTCCGATTAACTTTTCTAATTGCACCTTTATTTCCTCTAGATTTTTTCTCAGCTTTTGTATCAAATAATCCCTTATATATACCTCTGTATATTGTCGGATAACTTATGCTAAGATTAGTTTT
>NZ_JBLOUI010000149.1:0-206 GCF_047807365.1 Peptacetobacter sp. AB800
TTATTAATTATTTTTTCATCTTTTCGCTTTTTCAATACATTCATATTACTATTGTACACAAGTTTTCCACAGTTTTAAATTATTATAATTTCCTTAAGAATAAAAAAATACTGCCATAGAACACCTTTAAAAGGTGTTCTTATGACAGTACCTTTAACTGACACCTAACGGTTGTCAGTTTTTTTGTATTCAAATTTAGCTCCACA